>JBMYQA010000037.1:0-31635 GCA_049600855.1 Flammeovirgaceae bacterium
AATCATAAATATTTCCTTGTTTCCCTGCTGATAAAGCTACAGGATCTCTTTTATAATCATACATACTTTGACTACGATAATATGCTGGTTTTTTCTTTTTCTCATAATTAGAGTTTAGCATTGAAGGATTAATTTCAGGATTTCGTGTACCTATATAAATGGATTCTTCAAGATTTCTATTTACTTGTTTGACACTTTCATATGGTATATCATTGACTAATCCAGGTATTTCAACTTCACTAGCAGGTGTTGGATGAGGATAGTGTGATTTTTTATTTTTTATAATTTCATTTGTCCCTTCTTCTAAATCACCTGCTACATTTCTCCGAACATTCAAACGTTTCCCCTTTTTATCAAAATATCGGTACTGAACTGTTTGATAATCATTTGTATCTCCATAAGGAATAGGAAAATTTTGAGAAAATAATCCGCCATTCAATTTCTTATTCAAACCTAATTTATTTAATTCTTTTTTATCCTTAATATCCACCATATCAATAATAAACTCTGTCACCTCTCCACTGAACGGATCTTTGATAGAAGTTTTCTTACCTGCTTTATGTTCAAGGTTTTGATGTTCTTCCTTAAACTTCACCCGCCCAGAATCCATATTTTCCACAATATAATCTCTTGTTGTTTCAGCAACTCCCAGTGGAGGAATTTCAGCTAGTTTAAAAAATTTGACAGAACTATTTGGCACGAAATCTTCAACCCCCCATATTTCTATTCCATTCATCAGAATATTTTCACTTGTCATATCTCTAGAGAGAGATTGTTGATTTACAATTTCAGTAATCCACGAAGGACTTTCTATAATAGCTAAATTCTTAATCCAGTTCCAATCTTTAGAATCTCCCCATTCTTTCTCATGAAACCTTCCTGCAAGGTCATCCAGCAACCCTTGAATATCTGTCTCTCCTGATTTAATCATATGATCCAAAGCTAAAACTCGAGTTATAGTTCGGCTATTGATAATGATTTTACCTTTTTTCACCTCAGATATATTGTTACCACTAGGAATCAGTTTATGCCCTCTTAGGCCCTCAATATCAAGTTTTTTAGATAAAAACTTTTTTCTAGATGCTTTAATTTTCTCTTGATTACCTGTAAGTATTAGATCATACTGTAAGTTTTTTAGTGGAGGAGGACTTACAACTACTTTATAACCAGCGGGAATTTTAAAATTTCTCCCTAATTGCTTTTCATCAAATGCAGAATTCCATTCAAAAAGACTGTCAACCCTTACTTTATGTTCTTTAGCGATATCAAATATCGTTTCTCCTCCTTTTGCTATATGTATATCTACTAGTCTCAACTGTTGTCCCTTACTAATATTATTGTTCTCTAGCCCATTAATCCTCCTAAGATTCCGAGGAGTAATATTTTCATATTGCTGAGCTACTCTCCAAAGAGTTTCATTTTCTTGTACAGTATGAGTAGGTATCTTATTTTTACTCTCATCCTCTCCATCGCCTCCTCCGTTACCATCACCATCTTCCTCATAAGTATCATCCTCCTCATAGTCTTCCTCTTCATAGTCTTCTTCAATATACTCTTCCTCTTCATAGCTTTCTAAAGATAGCAATCTACTAAAATTGCTGAGGCCTCCATTAGGCATTACAGTAGCTTCTGGGTTTTGGGTATCTACTGCCACATCTTCATCGGTATCAGTGGTAGTAAGATTGGTGTTTTTTTTATCAAACATAACTGTGTCTTAAGTGAAATTAAATAAAAATAATTGTTGAAAAAGAGTTATTCTCATACTAAAGGGAGTTAGTTGAGCAGGCATTCATGAAGTTCAAAACTTTGCCAATAGGAGAGTTTGTCAATTAAATTGTACATATCATTTGAAATTAAAAATTGTGTGACTATTTTGTCTATACACAAGATAACACGAATTAAAAAATATATCAAGATTACACAATAATGATTGACCTCAAAAATGAGCTTGATTGGTTCGAACTCATACTAAAAGTACGATTTCGAGATTTTGTTTATGAACAAACTGGAAAACTGAATAATGATCCTTCAATTTCTGCTTATCAATCTTATGAAGAAATCCCTTTACCAATACTAGCAGAGCATTCCCCATATACTCAATTAATCAATAGGTATCAATTTAACTTAATTGAACGTGCCTGTATTATTTTAGCTCTTCTCCCACATATTAAGCCCCAACTGCTTGATATCTTTTTCACTGAAAATGCACTTTACAACAGAACATTTACTCAGTTTGGTGGCTACAAAGGGATTGCACATAAAGGCTTCCTTCCAACTGGAGAGACTGCTGCTTTCATTTTTGCGAGTGAAGATTTAGAGAAAAGAAAACAAGTAATTGATTTATTTAGTCCACTACACGCTTTTAACCAAAATAGGATTCTAAAACTAGGGGAAGCTCCAGACCATGAACCCGCATTGAGCGGGCCATTACTCATTTCTCCTGAGTACCTTTCTTTAATTACTATAGGCAAAGCATACGAACCGCCCTACTCATCTAAATTCCCTGCTAAAAAACTAACAAGTGCTTTGGACTGGGAAGACTTAATTATTCCTCAGAAAATCCGAATCGAGTTAGAGCATCTACTGAACTGGCTAAAACTCGAAAAAACGCTCATGCATGGGCATGATTTAGTTAAGCGGTTACGTCCAGGGTATCGAGCCATGTTTTATGGAGAACCGGGCACAGGAAAAACCTTGGCAGTTACGCTGTTAGGAAAAGCCACTGGTCGGTCTGTTTATCGCGTAGATTTGTCGCAATTGGTTTCGAAATACATTGGGGAAACCGAAAAGAACTTAGCCAATGTTTTTGACATGGCGGAGGGCAAAAATTGGATTCTGTTTTTTGATGAAGGTGATGTACTTTTCGGAAAACGTACAGAGACCCGTGATTCTAATGATAAACATGCCAATCAGCAAACGGCTTACCTGTTACAACGCATTGAGAGCTTTACCGGTCTGTTCATCTTGGCAACAAACCGAAGAATAGATATCGACAGCGCCTTTTCGAGAAGGTTCGAGTCCATCATTCATTTCTTTCAACCGGGTTATGAAGATCGTTTACAACTTTGGAAAGGGCTTTTCAATCATTCTTGGGATACCAGTGACATTGATTGGGAGCAAGTTTCAGCAGATTTTTTAATTCCAGGAGGTATGATGGTCAATGTGTTACGCTATGTTACGATTAAAGCTTTAGCTCGAAACTCGAACAAGATTCTGCCACCCTATTTACTTGAAGCCTTGAAGAAAGAATATGAAAAAGCTGAAAAAGCGTGGCCTAGTACCAGTAAGCGACTAGAAAAACAAGTATTATCACGTATGCATGAACAACACTCTAATGGTTCAAATTAGGTATTTTGGACAATAATAGCCTATTAATAAGCACAGTATACACGTAATTAATAGGCTATCCGTATTTATCAAAGAGCGCTTATGGCACTGGATCAGGAAAGAAACTTGAATCTTCTATTACCTTCGCGTCTAATCCTGCCGCGCCAGTAATCATGGTCCAATACGCATCTCGTGCTGCTTCGGCTTGGGCAATTCCGCCACTCAAACTATAACTCGATTCCTTAAACTCTAAAATTACGGCATTGTTAAAGGTTCGATTGTTATGACTCTTATTTAAGATCGGGTCCCGCATGAAGATGAATATGTAAAAGGCCTGTTCCTTTTCTGTCACTGTATAGTTCTGTGTACCTAGATTTATGGTTTGAACTTGTCCATTACCTGTTACGCCAGGAATATTGCTCTTGATCTCAATAATGGGAGAAGCATTTAATGGAGGTGTGACCACTGTTGATACGCCTACAGGAAGTTTTGATGCTCCCTTTTGTACGGTAGTAATGAGTTCGGTGCTAACTACTAAATCTTCACGGACTAAACCGGATTGTTTCGTGAATTTCAAAAACATAACAAAATAAGTTTGTGTGATAACTAAACTTAAAAATACGAAAAATTATGGATATTTTCAGGCTAAAAACTTTTTAACGTTTTTTTTGCGTGTACCCTTGTGTACTTAAAATAAAAATTTTAAATTAGTATCATAATGAAGTTAATCACACAACAAAACAAACACACATGGAAAGAGCACCATTCCTTCCGTTTCCCATTTCAATAATACATTCACTTCAAGTTACTATTCATAACTGGTTGATTTCCAAGCTAGCACCACCTGCTTTGTAAGGAAAGATTTTCCCCTTTAGTCCTCTTTGTGCGGCTAAAGGGTTTGTTAGTTTATATGGGCAAGTTATTGATTATTATGTTTTATAATAGTCCTGACCGTTTTATGCATAAGCCTCAACACGTTATATACAATTTTTATAATTCCTCTAAACACAAAACATCATGGCATTACCCAATGTTGAGATTACACAATTAAATGGGCAATTAGGTACACTCCCTCCCAATGAAGATGGGATTGCTGGATTGATTGTGCTTACCAAAGCTAATGATACCGCTTTTACCAATGCAAATATCACGAAAGCTACCGCTATACTTTTAAGAAGTGTAGAAGATGCTTTACCAGACGCAGAAGATCCTACAAGTATAGATATCAACTCTTTAAGTCCTCATGCTTTTCTACACATCTCAGATTTCTATAATCAAGCTCCAATAAATGCAGAGCTTTATGTTACATTTATTCAGGGTGCAGAATCAACTAATGACGATCCTACCAATGGTGATGATACGAAAGTTAATTCTATCAGTGAAGCACTCTCATTTGTAGACCTTGCATCAAGTCCACCTAGCACAATAGATTATGCTGCTCAATTTATTGATCAAACGCAAGGACAAGTTAAATTAATTGGCGTTGTCTCAGAGCTTACTGGATCAGATACCGATATAGCCAAAACAACTGATAATCAACTAATTACTGCTATAGATACCGCCGCTACAATTGTAAGCACGCAACAAGCGCAGCATGCTCGGTACGTGTCATTTTTAATTGAAGGCATTACAAGTGAGACCAACGCAGCTACACTTACAGCAAACTTGCCTGATTTAAGAACCCGAATTGCCAATCGTGTAAGTGTTGTTATTGGGGCGGAACCTGCCAAATTCCGACAAGTTTCCATACTATCAAGTCCTCCTGCGAGCCCTCCAATCACGGAATCAGTTGCTCACAGTGCACTTGGTTTAGTTTTAGGGAAATTAGCAGCTTCTCCTGTACAACGTAATCTTGGGCGAGTGAAAGATGGCGCGATCATCAGCACAGGTGGAGGATTGTCAAATGGACAAAGTTATACTTCATACCGTAACAGCTTCTACAACACGTTAGATGATTACCATTACATCTTTTTCAGAAAACACTTAGACTTGAATGGCTTTTATTTGAATAATGATCATACGGCTGTTCAAGATACAGATGATTATGCACACATCTCTTCTGGAAGAACAATAGATAAAGCCAGTAGAATTGCTAAGCGGGTTTATACCCATGAATTATTAGATGAAATTGATTTGAATGATGATGGCACAATGCGACCATCAGTCATCGCGTATTTTCAAGCCACATTACAGAATAGCATCGCAGCTGAAATGTTCAATGAAATTAGTAATGTAATTGTATTTGCCGATCCTACGCAAAATGTTGCTCAAACGAATGAAATTAAGGTAACCATGAATATTACACGTAAAGGTTATGCTGAGCAAATCGCGGTAACTATTGGTTTTACTGCTCCTGGAGCTTAATCAAAAATAAATGCATTTTATTATTAGGCAGCATATGGGAACATGTCTGTTTGAATCGTATTCCATAGGTAATGCCTTAGTAACTTAAATTTTACTAATGAGTGAATACTTGTTCGTTTTACGTAAAATTTAATTCTCTATCAATTTATAATTTCTTAAACACAAAACATCATGGCATTACCTAATGTTAAGATTACACAATTAAATGGGCAATTAGGCACACTACCACCTAATGAAGATGGGGTGGCAGGATTACTTGTGCGAACAAGCGAAACTCTACCCGCTGGTGTTACTGCACAAACAGCATACTTACTCCGAAGCACTGCCGATGCGAGTGATCTTGGAATTGATGGCTTTGCATTCCAACACATCAGTGATTTTTATAGACAAGCTCCTGTAAATGCAGCACTTTATGTTTCTTTTCTAACGAATACAGATGCGCCAACTGTTGCCGATGCGATCGACTCATCAGGATCAGGTAGCGACTTTGCAGGTGCCTTCATGGACCAAGCAGAAGGAAAAATAAAATTACTTGGTGTAGTATCGGACATTACAGATACGACTACTACTGCTTTGGCAGCAGGTATTACCAATGCAGTCGTAAAAGCCAAAGAATTTACGGGAAATCAAGCGGCTGAATTCCGTTATGTTTCTGTATTATTAGAAGCGAAAACGCCTGATGGCCTCATTGCAGACTTACCTAATTTAAGATCAAATGAGGCCAATAGAGTCAGTGTGATGACAGGAGCAGACACCACTACTGCTGGAGACAATACCTCCATTGGGTTATTGCTTGGCAGACTTGCGGCGGATCCTGTAAATCGAAACCCTGGCCGAGTGAAAAGTGGCGCAGTACTTACCGTAAATGCAGGATTTTCAAATGGAAACCCACTAACTGATTATAGAGAAGGTGATTTTGTAACACTTAATGATAAAGGATATATATTCTTTAGGGCACATGATGGTTTAAATGGTTTCTATTTTAACGATGATCATACGGCAACAGTGACTACGGATGACTTTGCTGGTATTTCATCTGGTAGAACAATTGATAAATCAAGTAGAATCGCTAAACGCATTTATACCAATGAATTGCTTGATGAAGTTGACTTAAACGATGACGGCACCATGCGCCCTTCGGTAATTGCTTATTTCCAATCAGTATTGCAAAATGCAATTGCTGGAGAAATGGCAAATGAAATCAGTAATGTGATTGTGTTTGCTGACCCTACTCAAAATGTTGCTCAAACGAATGAAATTAATGTTACCATGAGCATTACTAGAAAAGGACAAGCAAAAGCAATTAATGTAACCATAGGCTTTACAGCTCCTGGAACAGCATAATCGGACACTATTGTTCGTTATTTGAAAATACTTAAATTAAAAATCCATCTTAACACACTATAAAAATGATTAACGGAAGAGAATATGCTTGGGAAGACATTGAGGTTGTGGTAAACGGAACCTTAGTTGTAGGAGTTCAAGCGATTAGCTATACTTCTAGAAAAAGTCATGAAAATATTTATGGCCGTGGTGCTAAGCCTATTGCCATGGTAAGAGGTAAAGAAGAGTTTGAAGGCTCCATTACCTTACTCCAAACAGAGGTCGAACGCATCCAACGTTCTTTACCTAGAGGGCGTAACATTACTCATGCTTCTCCTTTCAATATTACAGTTGCATATAATCCTAATCCAGACGACACGCCTGATGCACAACTTCCAATTGTGGTAGACACCTTAATTGGCTGTCGTTTTAATGAAGTAGGTAAATCTCATGGAACCGAGGAAATGAATATGACTATTGAGCTAGCCATGACGGTATTCGATATCGAATACAATGTAGGAGGTAATTAATATCAATCTAGCAGACTTGTTGTTTGGCAAATGGTTTGCTATTTTCGAAAACATCATGACTCATCGGATGGAGTACTCCGAAAATAGTTAACTATTTGTCAACCAATAAAATACCAATTTATGTTTGAAGCAACAGAAACCCAAATTCAAGGCTGGAAACGGCAGCATGGGGATGTATATGAAATTACCATTGAGGATAAACGATGTTACATCCGTAAACCAGACAGAAGAGTATTAGGCATGGCGACATCAGTAGGACAAAAAAACCCCATGAAATTTAATGAGGTGATTTTGTACAACTGCTGGTTAGCTGGAGATGAGGAAATAAAAACAAATGACGATTACTTTTTGGCAGCCGCATCGCGCTTGGAAGAAGTCATCGAAATTAAAGAGGCAGAGATAAAAAAGCTCTAAATGAGGCGGTTGTGGGCGACCATCAGTACATCCGACTCATCAATGCTCAATTAAGGTATTACATGCACATTGCCAATCCTGAGGACCTTTCTGATGAAGAATGGTCGGCCCGTTGGCAAGAATTGATTTGGATTCGAAAAAAAGAAGCGGAAAGCCGCGAACAATAACCATCACACGTAACCCATACGTATTCATGGCATTCAATAAATGGACATTTGCCGGCCAATTCATTGATAAAATGGCCAAGACTAGTACCAAGCTGCAAGGCATGCCGCTCGGTACTAGTCTTGAGGGCATTGAAGTGGATGCTATTGACTGGGGCGCATACGATGAGCAGGAAGATAAAGAACAATTACTACTTTCTTTATTGCAAAAGCTCCAGCATACCTCCCAACAATCTACGGCTTCATTACATGCTATTAAACAGGCAATGGATACACTTTCAAGTGCTGAAGGGACACGTGACGGACAAAAGAGTACATTAAGTGCTGAGAAACGCATCTTACGCGTGTTCAATAATTATCCTCGACTTGCAAATGCTTTAGGCTTGGGCTTGAAAACAGCGGGAAAATCTAGGGGTACACTTACAAGCTGGCAATACCAACCTCAAGCCGCTTGGATGAAACAAGCAAGTGAGGCATTTATTACTATTCAGAATGAACCTATTGAACAACCTTCTGCGCTCGAACGATTAAATAGTGCGTATAGCAAAGCGAATACTACACTCAAGAAGATTAAGGAGGTAAAACGAGTAGAAGAGCAAACACCAAGCAGAAAAGCTGGAAGAGCAATGTATAACTTGGAAGCCTTAAAAAGTTTTCAAACTAATGATTCTGCAAAACAAACTTTAGAAGGACGTAAAGAAACTAGCAAGCAATACCAGACAGACAAGGCATCAAGGTTAGCACGATTCTTTCGATCTGTTGGCATGAGTTCAAATTTTATTCCTACTGAATCAAATACGGCAAGCACATCTGCATATAGTACACTTATGTCTTCAAGGGGCAAACCTTCTCCTATTTTATTGAGTGAGGTTACTGAAAGTCAAAGCCATACGTCTGAAAATAGCACAGAATCGGTGTATGAAAAAGCCATGCGAATATTTGGTCATCAGATTGTGCGAGAAAACATAGATGCAACGAATGTCACTACGCCATTGGCTAAGGGTACTTCTGAGGAAACAGTGCTTCCACATTTGAATTCCCCCATTTCAGGTCAACGCAAATCGACGATGAAATACCTCTTAGAAATGGGGCAGAAAAAACGACAAAGTAAGGTCGCAACAAATTTAAACTTTAATACCAATGCGAACCTGAATACAGAAGCGCATGGAAACACTCAAACAAGTAGCCAAAACAGTACTTCCGTATCTAAGAATCGCTTTAACAGTAAGACTAATCAGAATCAACCCATACAAGTCACCATTAAAGAGTTGGTAGGAATCAAAAACTTGAGTGTAGAAAAGTTATCGGATCAAGAAATGAAACGTGTTGAACAAACGGTAAACAAAGTATTAATTAGAGCTATTCATCAAATAACAGGATAAAACCATGGCAGACGTATTATTTAATTTACAGTCATTAGCTGAGCAGGGCTTAAATGCCGATGTCCAAGCTACTGTACCTATTCTTGGGGGCTTTAAAGGAACAGTATTCAATCAAGTAGTGTTAGGGAGCTTTATTTTACCCAACGAACCGAACGTATCAGTAAGCGGTACGAATACCATTAAAAACGAGACTTCACTTGGTACCAACGATAAAGATGGACAAGCAGTGAATGAATACATTGGTAACCCTACATTTACCGTAACCATTGATGGCATACTTATTAATGAAACTGCCAATGCCTACCCTGCCATTCAAGTGGCTCGATTAATGAATATTTTCAATCGTAAAAAGCCTGTTACCATTATCTCCCCATTGTTATTGACCATGGGCATCAAAAAAGTAGTGATCAACTCTATCAACTTTGACAAGGTGGAAGGGTCTTTACACACCCAACCCTACACGATTTCATGCACAACGGTTAAAGACTCAAGTTTTGACATTATTGAGACCTTAACAAAACCCATAGATACGCTGCTTCAAGACAATGATATTAGCATACGCATTGGAGAAGGAAATGCAGGAGATGAGGGTGAGGGCGGAACAAATGCAAGTCCTGATAGTCTCAGTGAATTTGAAGATTTTATCATATTTAACTAAAACACTCAAAAATCACACATGCCATCTTTTTCTACAAATATTGAGGTGATTATCATTCCTAGAGCGACGAAGCAAGCAATATCGTTTAGAAATGTAAAATCTTTCAGTACCTATAGTACCTGGAAGACATTAGAAGATACTGCGGAAGTGGTTCTTTTAAAAGCGGAAGAAGTGATTGCTAAAAAGATTAGTCCAGGAGATTTAATTTCGATTAGTTGTGGGTATGAACCTCGATTAGATTTAGAGTTTGTAGGATATATCACAGAAGTATCTCCTAATTATCCATTCAAGTTAACTTGTATGGATAAAATGTGGTTTTTAGATCAATTTAAATACCAATTTCCATACAATACCGCTTCAGAAAATGACGGAAATACCAGTTGTAAAGTTCAGAGTATTACACTGAAGTCTTTAATTGAAGATATTGTAACGGTAAAAGACGAAAAAGGGAACGTACTCATAAAAGATAACATACTTTTTGATGAAGAATATCCTTGGGATCACATCTTTTTACGAGATTACAGAATTGAAAACATGAGTAGAAAGGAAGCATTAGCTAAACTAAAGAAAGACTTTTGCCTCACCTTCTATTATAATTTCGACAAACAGTTGTATGCAGGATTTGCCTATGGCGAATACATCAAAGATACGGCAAAACGCAAAAACAAAGACACCTTAGAAAACTTTCCTAAACAAGGAATCACGGTTGATAACGTGGTTTCTAAAGGGGAGTTTAAAATGGATTTAGCGAACTCCTGCACTCCAGATACGAATATTTATCAAAAGAACCTAAACGCAAATAATGTTGGCGTTTACATGTCTTCGTATAATAAATACTTGCCTGATCAGCAACATCATAATGTGGTAGTTGGCGCACAAAACCCTTCTGACAAAATCATTGAGAAGAAAACCTATCATGTAATTGGAGACTCGATTGATATTATAGAAAATGTGTTGATTGATTTAGGTGCTGAGTGTTTAAGTCATGAACGTTATGAAGGCTTAGGCGGCTCCATCACTTCATGGGGCTGGCCACTCATTCGCCATTCTAAAATCATGGAAATTAAATTTGATAACAAGAAGGAGCTCGAAGGGCGTTATTTTGTGGAAAGTGTAGAAACCAAACTTAGTGCTTCTAGTGGATATAGAAGAGTAATTACGCTTGGCAGAAAAGCCAGTGCACCTAAAGTACAAGAACTAAAAGCGACCTCACAACGGTACTCATCAGAAATTGCAAAATTGGTTAACGGATAACACACATGGAATACTCAAATTCACAATTAAATCAATCGCTAAAAAAGCTCACCAAAAGCAATGTCCTCATTCAAGAGGCCAAAGTTATTCATGGTACTTATCATGCGGATTCCAAATCTGTAGATGTTATTCCATTAACTGCTGCTTTTGGCACTAAAGTGAGCGATGTACGCATCAAAGCGAAGTTCATCTTTGACCCTTTTCTGCCTTTTGAGAGTGACCCAAATGCAGCTTCGCCACCAGAGAAATACGTTTCTCCTATACTGGAAGGAGGAGTTGAATACATACCCTCAGACGGTTCTAATGTAATTATCGGATTTATTGATGGTTTTGAACACGAAGCAATCATTTTAGCCTACAGTAATCTCCAGAAGATTCAGATGACTGTGGAAGAAAATCGTGTTGAGAAAGAGGACAAAATGTATGTGGAGGAACATCGTTTCTCCATGGATAAAAACGAAATTCAGCTAAAAAATATCACCCGCTCTGTACTCGATAAAAAAGCGGATGATGCAAAATGTGACGTAGAAAGTACCGAAGAAATTATCAAAAATGAAATACGGCTAGACAAGACTCAAATTGTATTACAACAATATGACCCAGAAGAAGGCCGAATGGTTGTAAAACAATTTAGCAAAAGTAAAGAACCTGCAGTGTCTGAGGCTGAAAAACGAGAAAGTGATCCGCCACTTAGTCAGGTAATCATTGACAAAGAGCAAATTGTTATCAATCACTATGATGCCGACAATAACCTGATCAGTCAAGCATTAGTCAACGCTGATGGTTTACGTTTCACCAAAAATCAAAGCGGTTCCGCCGCTCCACAAACGAAAATAGAAATTAATGATTCAGGTGCCCTATTAAATCATTACGATGGGCAAAGTGATCCCAATACTCAAATTAAGCTTGAGAAAAACGAAAGTACCATCACGACATTTTCAGGAGGGCAAGTAAAAAACCAAGCCACTGTAAGCAACACAGAAATTAAGCTCAAGGATGAAATTAAGCAGCAAGAGGTGAGCATAACTAGTGATGGAATTACTGTAAGTGGTTTAACCGTGAATGTTCAAGGTGTGACTTCACTCAGTTTAGCAGCCCCAAGTATTAGTATGGCTCCATCAGGAGGGCCAGGAGGACCTGGTTCTATCAGTTTGAATGGAGGAGGTAAAGGGGGCTTGGTGGATATCCAAACATTGGTAGATAAAATACAGGCTTTGGAACAAGCAATCAACACGCATACCCACCCTGTTCCACAATTAGGGACTTCGCTACCAACAGCGGATGGTTTAATAGCACCATTAACAACAAGAAACGAACTCGAAAACAAAAACATAACTCATGGCTGAACGATTTGATATACTCATAGATGAAAATAATGATCCTATTATTAGCGGTGGTGATTTTTTGATTGGAGAAAGCACACAACAACATCAAAAATTACTCTTGGTATCTAATAAAGGTCAATTTAGAGAGCATCCAGCAGTAGGCGTTGGCATCAATGAATACCTGCTTGATGACGATGCCAATACAAGCCTGTTCAATGAAATTGACACACAATTTAAAGTAGACGGCATGATTGTCACCCATATTGAGATTGTGGATAACCTCAACCTCAGTATCGATGCAGAATATAATTAACCAACCATTAAACGGCTAAAAAGCAATGGCAAGAACAATTGCACAAATCCGAGAAGACATCCTCACTGAAAAAAGAAACAACCCAAGTTTGGATGTGCTTGTGGATACCAATGAAACAGATGCTTCGAGAACCGCAATTTGGAAGCTTTGGGTATATGTAATAGCCTATGCGGTTTGGGTACATGAAAACTTATGGGACATATTCCGAGCAGATATTGACAGTTTATTGGAACAACGAAACTTTGCAGGCACACCCGCTTGGTACGAACGCCAAGCCAAAGCTTTTCAGCTCGATGATCCTGTAGTGGTAGATCCCATCACTTATAATATTAGTTACGACAATACTGGATTAAACGAAAGTCAGATTGCTGAAAAGCAAATCATTAAACGCATCGCATTTCGGAGAGACTTTACCAGTTTATCCATCATCAAAGCGGCCAAGGAATCTTCGGATTTAGGCAGAGCAGAAAAACTAACTAGTGCGGAAAGGCAACAGTTCGAATCATACATTCGACTCGTTCAATTTGCAGGTGCTCAGATTGTCGTTCAAAGTGAGGAACCCGATTTATTAGCCTTGCAAGCAAATATCTACTACGATGGCTTTTTGAAGTTAGCAGATGTAAAGGCAAGTATTGAAGGAGCGGCGAATGATCAAGTAGGTGCCATCACGCAATACCTCAGCAGCATTGCAGACGATGGGGTTTTCAATCGAAACCACTTGATTGATTCCATTCAGCAAGCAGGTGTCGATATTGAAATCCTGTCTATGAAAGCAGCTCCTTTTGGGGAAAACTATCCAGATGCAGAGCTCAGTTTCACTTATCGCACAACAAGTGGATACATTAACTTAGATCTCGGAAATAACACAATTATCAACTATATACCAAGATAGAACCATGTTTGATGTAGATTGGAAACTACTGGTTACTAGGCTTTTGCCAACCTATTTCAGAAAAACCTTCTGGGTGGTTTGGCTCAATACCCTCTTATCGCCATTGCAAACACTTTACCATTCATTTCTTGCGTTTCGCATTAGCCGAATGCATCAGGCAGGCACCAATAGCCAAACATTAATTCTTGAAAGTAGACTTCAAGATGATTTTGGGAAAGAACTTGGCGCAAAAATTCGCATTAGAAATAACAGTGAAATTCCTTTTACAGTATTTTATCCATTTGCATTGTTTGAGCCAAATGCTATACCTAAGCCTAAAATCTATCCGAATGAACCGCCAGCAGGCGTGTATGATAATCCGACAATTAAAAAACCGATCATTTACAAATTTGGTGCATACCAGGACATTGTAGACGGACAAGATACAGATTTTGTCGTTGAAGTACCTTTATCACTGTTTCCAAAACCTGCAGATTTACCAGTAGACTTACTCAATAATGTAACGAATGACAACATTGCGGTAAATGTAGCCATGAATAATACCGTATCACTACGTGCAGATGATGATCAAGCTAATTTCGATTTCGTGGCAAATATGAATGCCATTGTTAATAAACATAAATTATTGAATAGGAATCATGCAATTCAAGTGGTTGCTTTCACAGATAATACAGACCGTGAAGTGGACCTATCTGACGGCTCAGGCAAATTTTTCATGATTCAATCTTAAAAGAACTTACGATTTTAACCCATAACACAATGAGGACTTTCAATTTCCCACCAGATAATGGTTTTGTACTGAGTACAGATGATATCAATCATCTTTATCAAGGTTTAATTGATTCCATTACAGCTTTAGGCGGATCGTTAGCGCAAGGGGAAACACTTGTAAACCTTGGCGGAGTTACAGCATCAGCAAGTACACCCGACCCAATTACAGACCCCACAATTTATATGGTGAGCAGCGGATGGTTATACTATAATGATTCAGCAACTGGAAATACTGAAATCTTTTTTGTGGAAGGAAATAGTCCAAGCGGGGGTTTATCCATTCCTGACGGAGATGAAGCACCCAATTTTTACATCAAAGAAGTAAATGGAGTTGGATCAGTAAGACCATTGTATGTACCTGCTACAGGCGCACAAGCAACCGATCCTCTTAATGTAAATACAGGACTACTTGGTGAGTTAACCAAGATTAGAACAATCGTATTAGACACAGTGGTTAATGCAACAGTTAACCCAGATACATTAACTTTATTCAAAACTTGGGATGAATTTATACAAATTAAAGATGCATTTTCTGTACTTGACGAAAAAATAGCGGTAGAGGTAGGAACTCTGGCTACAGCCATTACCAGTTTATCTGAAACCATTACGCAAGTTAGTGGATTAGCTCAACGAAACTTCGATGATACCTTTCGTAAAAATGGGAACGAACTCATCTTATTAGATGGAATATCCAACTTTAATGACATCACTAATGTAGGCATATTCTTTGGCCAAGGGATGCAAAACAACATACCTGATGGCGATAACCCATCTGACTGGTATATACATCACTACCAATTAGGGACGAATCTAGTACAATTGGCTTTGAAAGCCGAAACAGCTCGTACATATATTCGAGTAGCACAACCAAATTCAAATAATGAAATTGAATGGGGCATATGGAATGACTTGAGTTCATCAAGGGCTGTAACTGATACATTACCTCCAAACGGAATTATCAATTTTAATCGAGATAAAATCATTGCCGCTGATGTAACAAGTGATATTACACTTGGCGTAGACACGGGAGCTATACTTGGCTCCTTAGTCACATTGAAGTTAACCAATACCAGCGCTGGGCCTGTTAAAATTGATTTCAGCAATGCCTTTAAAGTAATTAACGACGGACTTTCATTAGTACAAGATATGAATCCAAATGACAAAGCGTTACTTTATTGTCATTATACAGGTGCATTACCCCAAGATACGTTTGTACGCATTTATAGCCTAAATCAAGATCCTAGTGTTACTTTGCCTGATGTTCCGCTTTGGGCTGTACCTACCCCTTTAGAGCTGATTGATACGACCACAAATGGACATACCATTCGTTTGACGTGGCAAGTGGATGCTACCCCAGGTATTGCTTACATTATTGAGCGGCAAGTATTTTTTAAAATTAACGATGATTGGGTTGTCGTGAATAATACCAATCTTGTTCCATTTGTTGGCAATACCTTTGATGACGTAGAAGCAGTTCCTAGAAACATCATTTCACCAATTGTAAGATACCGATTGACAGCGGTTGTTAATGGAGTAGCCTCACTAAATACCAGCACCGTAGAAGAGATTACCCTTCCTGCTACGCCCATGTTACCCACTCCAACTATCAACGAGTCGGCATCAGGCATTGTTGATCTAAATGAACCTCAACAATTACTGCTCCCTCCAGAAGCGGAAGATGGAGATATTCTTATCTCTTTTGATTATGATAACGCCTCTGCTCCTACTACGGGTTTGGTAGAAAGGTTTGAAGTTGAACGGCAAAACCTAACTCTTGGCTCCAATCTCCAAACGTTTTTCATCAATGACCCTGCGCAACGATACTTTTTAGATACGGATCAGTTTTTACTCACAAATCAAACCTATCAATATCGAATTAGGGCACTTACAAGTGCAACAGAAGTTGATGCTTTTAATTCAGGTTTTTCAACGCCAATAGAAATTAACACCTAAGATACCAACATGAAAACCATCACCATCAGCAAAGGCCAAAACCTCCTAGACATCGCCATTTGGCAGTATGGCTCGGCTGAGGGTGTGTTTCAGTTACTTCAAGACAATCCACAGATTGCTAACCTGAATCACATCTTCACACCAGGCGAGCAGGTGTTGATTGATGAAACACAAGCCATACGAGAAGATGTTGTCGCATTTTGGGATGATGTTGACTTAGCCATAAATACGACTGATATTTTGCCAGGCGAATCGTTGCCAGGTGACGAACAAGAAAATCAATGTGAATTTGACGGAGATCAATTCAGCAGTGCGTTTTGTAACGGAAAGGTAGAAGAAGAACTTCCTTGTGATTTTAATGAGGATTTTAATGAAGACTATTGCGCTGCACCACCACAAAACGATGATAGTAACGACCTTGGAGCTGCAATTACTTTTAAAGTCAATTCGCTGGTTTCCAGAATTTTAATCGAGGGCACAGGGACTGCAACTATTGATTGGGGAGACGGAACGGTGTATCCATTTATTCTCGGGCAACAACTGCAACACGTGTATCCAGTAAATGTGCAATGGACGGTAAAAATTACCATTCCAAAGGTCAATCTTGTCACCAGCTTTATCGCTCCTAATTTACAGATGACCGGAAGCTTGGATTTTAGTACATTCATTAGTTTGAAAACAATAGACTTAGGAGGCAGCAGTAACGGTTTAGTAGCAGGGCCTTCCATCCTGCTTGGTCCGTCAATTAACCAAGACGGTTTCCGTTTAAACCTCGCTGGAAATATGATTGGGCAAGAAGTGGAAGATTTAATAGATAATATCTATGCACAAAACTTAGCTAATAATATAGGCAATCGTTCCGTCAATTTGTTAGGAAACTTAAAAGGCAATGAAATTCTAGCTGCAAGTACACTCACGAAAATGACAGAGTTACAAAGTTTAGG
The DNA here is from genome assembly GCA_049600855.1 of Flammeovirgaceae bacterium. Lineage (GTDB taxonomy): Bacteria > Bacteroidota > Bacteroidia > Cytophagales > Flammeovirgaceae > JBMYQA01. The sequence continues at coordinate 17,615 of JBMYQA010000037.1, forward strand.
ATGGGAATTCCTGTTGCTTTACACCAAAACAATTATTGAGACACCTTATACAAACGTAGCCACTGAAACAGGCGCATAACCTCATTCTACAATGACACAGCTTAATTGGCAAACAAGCGATTCAACATATATAAAAGTTAGTCCTGATGGCAATGACTTAAATGCAGGGACTTCTAACTTTCCTGTACGAACTTTACTCAAAGGCATTGACTTATGGAATGGAGAACGAAATCCAAGAGTTGAATTAGCATTAGGAGAATATCATGGGATGATAAACTTCACCAATAGTGGTAACCTAGATATTATTGGTTCTCCTTACGCCACTATAAGGGATGATGGAACAGCACTTAAATTCATAGAAGTAGGCGGCACCGATCATAATACATTTTTAAAGAACTTAGAAATTATTGATTACCGCATTGCAGTTAATCATGATCGAACAGAGCGGGATATCCGTTTTCTTACTATTGTAAATACAATTGTAAGAACTGCTCAACGCTGTTTAGTATTTTTCAGAATGACTGCACGTTTTGAAAGCTCCTTATTTGTGAATGTTGATGCTGATTTAAGGTGGTTAGAATATTGCCGCCAAAGTACCTTCTATAACGCTACACTACGCTTTAGAAACATCGGTATAGAATCTATTCAAAATTCCATTTTTGCCAATTCGGTCATCATTTTTGAAGAAGAAGTAAAAGCAATCCAAAACTGTGTATTCAGCGGTGACACATTTTTTGGCATTGAACTAGATGCTAGTCAGATTTTGACCGATCCATTAGCAGAAGATTTGGAGATTGGTCAATATTATTATGTCCGTTCTGGCAGTATTACCGTGGATGGAACAGCGCATGTACAGTATAGTAAGTTTAGGTATATCTCAGGAACGGTTAGTGGCGCTGCCTCATTAGTAAAAATATATGATTACACCACATTCAAGTCTCAATTTGTAGACAACAATGGGGCATTTCAAGCGATATCATTTCAAGGTTGTGTGGAAGAAGCCATTAGCAACACATTTGTAAACCCTACGGCTCATGATTATATGCTAAAACCAACTTCCGTAGCTACCAACTTATCTGCCAATAAAAGTTTTGTAGGCAAATTTGGCATTGGTCATTCCAAACTCGCTGGACTAAATACAGCAGGTTCTAGCTTAGACAATATGCAATTTGATTCGTCGAGAGGTTACCTACCGATTGATGAAACACAAGTTGGTTCGGCTACCTTCCCGATCATTACGAACACGAGTATTCATCGTGAATTAAAAAGCTTAAACCTCATAGGCCGTCAAAGTTTTACTACTGGTCAAAAATATACAAGCAAGAGCGATTTTAGCAGCGAACTTGATACTTCATCATTGCCTTCAACTCCTGTAGCACTCACCACTGGTGATCGAATTTATGTACAGGGTTACGATATTGTTGATATCACCAATGGAGGAACTACTACGCAAATTGGAAATGGAACGGGATACACTGTAGTAGATGGCGATACCATCAGTAGTGTATCAGGAAGCGGTAAAATCCTCATTGAACGCTCTTTACCTTCTCGACTTTATGCGAGAATCAAAACTTCGAATATCAGCGCCGTTGATTGCGACCAACAAGCTTATCAAGAAGTTCCTATAAATGAGCAGATTTTTATGGATGCGAATGGTGTATTAAACGGTGAAGATACGTTTGATCTCACTACTCAACGTCCGTTGTATTGGAGCTTTATGCGTGTACAAATCGTATATCAACCCAATCAATTGGTAAGTGTATAATCTAATTGCACAATTCTCAAATCATTGTTTTGAACACAATGAGTAAGTACTATGGAAAATGAACACAATTGCAAACAACACAAACACCTAACACAGTTATTGACAACAGTAATCACACAATTATTATTGTTTTTGAAAATCCAAACTCATGCTAGAACTACACGGATTATCGATCGAATCTAATGCAAGTCCTATGATAGATACAACATTTACAGGGCAGTTACAAGGAATTCAAATTGAAAGTAGCCAACGCTTGATTGAGAAAGTACGCATTGATGATTTTTTAACTAACATCACTAAAGTTGTAATTATCAATGCGCGATTGGTTGATCGGTTAAATGTATTACCCGATAAAACACTCACCTTTCAAGAGAACTCATGGATAGCTGACGAACAAAACTTTTATTATGGTAGCGAAGGAATCATTGAAATTCACTACCAATTCGCTGCAACCACAGAAGTAAATAATGTTCCCATAGGGACTTCAATTGTAAAAAAGCAAATCCTTTAACACAACATCCGATAAATGGCTACAATAACGATTAGCGAAGGGCAAAACTTACTCGATATTGCGGTAAGGCATTATGGTTCAGCAGAAGGGGTGTTCCAGCTGATTGCAGATAATGCGCAAATTGAAAACCTCAATCATACATTTGTGGCTGGGGATCAGGTAATTATTAGTGACAACAGCGCCTTACAATCAGGCACTGTAAACTATTTTAATGATACGCTGATTGCCTCCATTAACACCGGTCAAACCATTTTATTAGAACAGCAGATTGCCAAAGGCTGGGATAGCGGATTAACGAATACCTTCTTTTTTGAAACAAATTATGCATTCGATGAAGGTGATACTTTTGATCCTGAATTTATTGGAGATGGCATCCAATTTTTATTTGACACTGGCGTAACCATTGGAGGAAATGCCTTAACGATAGATGGACAATTAACAGGCTTATTTGGTAGAAGGCAATTTATTGGATTAGAGGTAGCTAGTCTCAGCAATATCCAAGCAGTCAATTTACGAAATGATTCAATTGTAGGGGAAATTAGATTAGACGTGCTACCTAATTTGCAAAGCGCAGATTTGGCATTCAACGCGATCGAATCCATTACTGTAGGCGATTGGGTAAATACGGACAATGTAGTCATTGAATTGCGAGACAATCGACTAAACACAGCCGCACAAGCAGCGATTGTTCAAGAAGTAGCAAACCGCTATTCGGGTTCGAGTACGGGTTTAAAAATTGGCTTACTCAATCAAACAGACGGTTTCGGGAATACTTATATCCCTGATAATGAAACGATTCAACTTGCAACAGATTTATATAACAATCATGGCATTGAGATTCATTTACCTGCGGCACTTGTAACGGTTTCAGTAGAATAATTAAACTTAACAGATTATACAATCTATTATATTAAAGCAAAGAAATTATGGCCTTAACTAGTTATTGGGAACGTTTACGCAGTGTGCTTGGCTTTGAAATCCCTAATGCAGATCGGTATGTATCGCTGCAAGGAAACGATGCGGTGAGTGATGGCACTGCCTCCAATCCTGATCGGACGATTCAGAAAGCAGTTGCCCATACCACACATGATGTTAATGAAACGCGGACAATATACGTAGGAACAGGCGAATACAATGGAACGGTCATTAATCAAGAAGAGAATGATCCAAATGAACGGGATAAGTCCAGTAGAACAATTATTGGCTTAGGTCAAGTCGTATTTCGCTCCTTATTACGCGGTGAGTTTTTTGTTAAAGATAATACAAGTCAATACGGAGATGGCTGGCTAGGTGACAAAAATATTGAGCTTAGGGATTACGATTTTCCCTATAAAGTAGGTGTTGATCATGGGTTAAAGGCTCCAGTGCTCGAACAACACAGAATGTTCCATCACTTAAGTGGTGCCAAACCATTTTCTGATTTCAGAATTAGAGCTGCACCTATTGATCTCAAAAAGTGTTTATGGGTAAATCAACATGTAAGTGCGCGATTAGGGAATTGGGCCTTTTCCACTTTTGATGGATGTGTATTACAACTTTGCGAAACAAGTAGGCAATTAGATGGTGTCCGTACGCTCCACGATTGTGATGCTCAAAACACCATATTCTTGCATCATGGATTAAACTATCCCATGTATCATCGAAATAATGTATACGATCCTTCCTGTCGGTTTGGCTGGTATGAACCTGATGTTTTCGGTGTTAATTTTGTGACTAACGGCTTGGATCGTTTAATCGATGGGCAAGAATACATTGTTATGATCAATACCGTACAAATCAACTTTGGCTTGCCCAATTTTGAAGAAATTAATCCTTTTGAAACGTTTGTGTATGATCCGCAAAATGGCAACACCTATCGGGGCAGTGTAACCTTGGTTCCTGTTTATCCAATCACAGAAGCCATGACGCTTGCTAAATTTTCAGGCTTTGATTGGTCTAACTGCCAAGTAGTTGATCCACAATACATCAGTCCCGAACAAGAAAACTATGCCAAACACGCAAATAGTCCCGCATTGACCGCCAGTTTTGAAGGAGGCGCTGTTGGTTACCTTGGTGAAGGTGTGGGCTTTCAGGCAGTGGAAACCGTAACTACATCGCCCACAGGTTTTCAATTAGAAAACCTACGCTTTGAAACCGCTAGCCAGGGGTATGTTCATGTCAATGCCAAATTACCTGCCCGCATTACAACGGGAACCTTCGATATGGGACGAATTGTATTAGGTGATATGCTACTCAGCTTAGCAGAAATCGCCTATCGAAAAGGGCAAGCTATTGATATTCAAAGCGATCTAAGCACTACCAATATGGTGGTTTCTGGAAGTCAGAGTAATACAGCAAGCTTCCAAATTACAGAAGCAGGCACCTATTTTGTGAAGGGATATACACGGATTAACCTCACAAATGCCGATGTAACTACTGCAAAGGATGGAGATGTGTTTCATGTAACAACTACGCCAGCAACGGTTACCGGATTCGAAGATAGTGGAGATACCAACATTGAACTTGCCATTCAGGAAGTCATTGAAATGCCTAATTTACAAGTTATGGAAGTGCAATACAGTGCAGAAACACAAGCTGCTGACTTTAGCTTCGATACAGAAACGTGGCATCCATTCATAATAGGAATGCCCATGACGGTAGATGCGAATGGCAATGCTAATGGCGCGGCTAACTTTGACTCCAGCACTGCAAGACCTGTAGAGTTTCGTTACATACGACTCAGACAAACAAGTACAGCAACAGATACCAATGTAAGGCCATCAATTTTTGCATAATATGCCTGAAGAAACTGTCGTAAAAGGAGGATATTTATCAGTGAAGCTCAAAGTTCAACCGTTAACGAACCTTGGACAGACTTTAGTGCGTGATAATTTGTTAACCATTGTGCAAAAAAATATCCCAAAGACGATTCCCTCAAGCGTGTTTTTTGGTAATTATATGGTAGTGTATCCAAAGATTAAAATGGCAATTAGCAACAATTCTATGGACACAACAATTAAAGGAAATTTTATTACAGTTAAAGAAAAAGCTCAGCCACTTGCTATTGAACCGAGTAAAATTAAGGGAGTATTTCTTACGGTGATCGGTAATAAAATGATGAGTGTTAAGCCTAATCACCTGAAAGGCATCTACTTTACCATTAGTAAGCTAAAGCTCAATAATTTTGAACTCAACAATACGCTTCCCTTTCAAGGGCAAATGACTTTTGATTCAGTAAGGCTAGAACATCCTTCAGAAGACAAAAGTCACGTCATTCTTGAAAATACGGGTACAGCTCCAATGAGCATGCAATATGAACAAGACCGATATGGTAGTAATTATTCAGAACTTCAGTGTAATTATACAGTCACGTTTCAAGCGCAAGATTTGATCACGAATGAGGTATATAGTGTGCACTATGCAGCCACACAAAAGCCTTTAATTATATTTCAAGAGTCGGCTAATCAATAGGGTAAGCCACAACAGAATACGATATGGCAATAACATCAACAGGATTAACGAAACAAGAAGTGCTTGACTTAATTGCCGAGCGCCTTCCTGATAATACTACTAATTTAATCACAGCCCATGACTTACGCGTTGTACTCTGTGAAATTCTTCAATCCTCCTATAATGAAGTTGGGACTGGATTGTTACGTACAGGAGAAGGAGGCCCAACAACTGACTTAGCTAGTGTAAGTGCGGTTTATGTAGATAGCACCAATGGCCGACTATTCACTTCTGACGGCACTCAGTGGATTAGCATTGAAAGCTTGAATGTAGAAGTAGATTTAGGGACAACCACTTCTCAACAATTTACGGTAGACCTTTCTCAAGGAAGTATTTTCATCGTAACCATCACACAGGATGTCGTATTTAATGTTACAAATGCGGTTCCAGGAAAAGAATATGTACTTGTGATGACGCAAGATGCTATAGGAGGGCATTCCGTACAGTTTACGCAATCTGACTTTCTATTTGAAAATGGAAGTTCACCTAATCCTAATGTTGGTTATCCACCCAATGCCAAAATGGAGCTTCGTTTCCAACTCATCAATGGGCACTTTCATTCGCGCTTTGTTGCTGATTATGCTTCGCTACCATTTGGTTCATCACAATAATTCATTCAATCTATGTCATTAATAAATTCCAGAACCCGTTTCTTTCCTAACCTTCAGCGTCATTTATTCCCTGCTGCGGGGGAAAACACCTATATATTTCCTAAAGGTTCGGATGGACGTTTGGCTTTCAATGACATTTCGGGAGATGCTAGTAGAGCTGCTATTTTGGGAACTTCCATCCGTTTTGATGGACTCTCCGGAACTTATGCCTACTTTGAAAATACAAACCTAACGATACCTGTAGGAGTAGAAGCTAACTTAACCATATCATTATGGTGTAACTTCCAAGGAGATACTAGTGATTCTGCCATTTATTCTTTGATCAGCTTTCAAGAAAATAAACAAAATAGCGGCCAAGAGTTTGTTGACGACTACTATGCTTCTTTCTTAACCAGTTCCAATTCGTTGATTGAACCAACAAGCAATACTCCGATTCCAATAAATACTTGGAATCACTTGATTATTGAGTTTAATGCTGACGGCACTTATCGTTTGTATATCAATGGAGCACTTAAAATAGAAAATGACCTTGGCAATAACATCAATATTGCAGGTAATGATTTAACCATTGGCGCATTTTGGCAAAATGGTAATGCTGTATATAATTGGAATGGTTATATTTCTGATATCAGAATTTGGCAACGTATACTTACTCCTACTGAAAGAACAGATGTTTTTAACAGTAATGTATTAGGTGATGAAGTATTTCATGCTCCATTAGATGGCCGTAACGGTTCCGTTCTGACCGATTTAAAGAGTGGTACCCAAGCCGAAATAGCAGGAATTATTGAACTAATAGCCAGCTCACCCATTAATTTTGCCAATGAACTTGGCTTCGCCATTCAAAAACCACTATTTTCTCAGCTAACAGATTTATCCAATATCATTGTTCCAACTGCTGAAACCATACCTGATAATACTGAATTATCCGTTTCAGCTGGAAACGATTATGTGATTGTAAGACGCGTCAATGTTGTGGATAATTATGCAGCTATCGAGTATGTAAACTATCCTGCGCCTATTAGAAATCATAACTATCGATTTACCTTTCAAGTTCGGGTGATTACTGGTGATGCTGACGAAAGACAAGTAGCAACTTTACATGGTTCGCATTGGCTATCTCGTGAGCTGATTACCGAAGCAGATGGTTGGCAAACGTTTAGTGAGGAACGGGTCGTTCACCATTCACTTCCCGTCTATCAAGCATCAGTTAGCTTGGATTTAACCAATGCTAAATTGGGCGATGAATTGCATGTTCGATACATTTCGATTGAACCGCTCACAGTCTTAACACTAGACAGCCCCGAAATTACTGCAGATTTTGACACGTATTATGGGAAAGTCTCCTATCCTGCTCCATTCTCTAATGCACATTGCCTCAACTTGAATGGTTCTGATGACTACATTGATTTTGGGCAAATTCCTGCAACAGCAAATGCTTCACCAAATGATGGAGTCATTATACGGATGCTGTTTAAGGTGCATACAAATGCCATTGCTGGTAGATTTCTAGCCACTTTTAATGCAAATTTGAATACGGGTAACTCTTTTGGAATAGATTATCAAAACAATGGAGATCGCCATTATTGTCGTTTTCGCACACAATCTCAAGAATACAGGGAGTTTGATATTGAATTAGAAGAATGGACCATGTTGGTTGCCTCTCTTCATGATGGCCGCTTGACCATTCGATCTATTAATAAATTAGGAGATATCACCTTAAGTTATCCATCTGTGAGTACGTATTTAAGCAATGATGGACATACTGTGTTAGGTGCTACGTATGCAAATGGAACAGTAGGTGCTGCTTTTCCTACCTCTTTTGCCTTTTTAGCCATAGACAATTACTCCGATGAGCTGCACAATATGGTATTTACACAAAATCCTTATCACCGAACACGATCAGAATTATTGAGGGCACATTTCGCCGAAGGAAATGGGGATACCGTGTATGACGTTTCAGGAAATGGAAATCACGGCACCATCAATAGTGCTGATACTTCTCCAGAAACAGGAGTTTGGTCTGAACGACAAGGTTATATAGGATTTAATCAAATGTATGGCTTTAATGTAGTCAATGATGTTAAAATTCCTGCCATTGACATCCGTACCGATGCCTTGAATAACTCCCCCATCTCTCATCCTGCCTATGGCGGAAGATTAATTGAATATGAGGGAGGAGTGAATTTAGCTGCTGATCAAAGAGGCAATACCATTGGCGCATTTGCTAAGCGTCCAAGCAACTACCGTTCAAACTCTACTGTATTTGACCATTCAACCACAGACATTATTTGGCGGCCCTATTATGTAAGTAGCCATGAATTAAACGTTCGAGCTGATTTATACATGTTTTTGTCGCCACTAACGGAAAGTACGCTTGCAGCGGCAGAGCATTTAAGATCAGGAACATTCAATTGATTTATCAAGCAATTGGTAAACAACTAAGCTCATAGGAACTAAAAGTCACCTTAGAAATCCAGATGAACGAATTACGCAAACACATCACCTAGAAGAAAATATCAACAGACATGGATAATACAGCATTAATTCAAAAAATAAACGATGATTTACCCACTAATGGGCAAAAAGGCATTACGGCATTGGCCTTACGAAATGTATTAATTGAGATGGTCAATAGCAGTGGAGATGGAAATGCATTTGTCGCTGCTGGTTCTGGTGCTCCAGCTTCGTTGGTAGGCAATGTCACAACGGGCCCTGTTCTATATGTAGATGTCATTCAGCGCGATCTGTATATCTGGAATGACGCTACAATTCCAGGTGTCTGGGAAGTATTCAGTAGTGGATTTCAATCAGCTGTAACGGCTAATGGAGATGGTACCTACACCCACTCAGATGGCAATGGTACCGATACGATCATTGATACCAACAAAACAGCTACTGACATTGGTTATGATAATACGAGTGCCAACCTCAATGCTACAGATGTACAAGCAGCAATAGATGAGCTGAAAGACATTGCTGGCCGTAAAAGATTGGATTTACGTTTTTTCCCCAGCTTAGAAGATGTAAATGAAATTTCTTTCAAAGGGGCAAATACCACCCTCATTGATTTAGATTACGATACCACTCATGAGGTTAATGACTCGTTAGTGACGATTGAAGTTCGAAAAGCAGGAGAAAATACCTTTGCCTCATTAACCAACAGTAGTACTTGGGCAGATACTGTTAATGCATGGATTGCGAGCAATATCACGACAGAGCGTTTCTATTTACGGATTCAACTTCCTGCACAAGCTACGCAAACGCTAGGTTATCATGCCACATTAACCTATGCCCAAAACATTACTAGTTAAATAGTATAACACACAAGCACTATGTCGAAACCCATTGAACTCACGCGCTTTGAAAATAAGCGCTACTTAAATATCGAATCTGCCTTGTCTTTTGATGGGGTAGATGATGAGCTTATCATCCCTCATGAAGTCAAGCTTTCAACATTAAATATCAGCAAGCCTTGGACAATCAGCTGCTTTGTGAAAGTAGAAAACTTCACCAATTTTGGTGGAGCGGGAAGGTATATTGTAAGAAAATTTATAAATCCTACCAACCAAATCAGTGTAAACGTTAACGAAAGTGTAATTACAATCAATATTCGGAGCAATAATGCAGCGACTTTTAGTAATACTGCTTACAATAAAAGCTATTTTGAGAATAAATGGGTTCATCTGGTGGTCTCAAACAATGCACAGCTAAATGATAGTGAACGAATTAAAGCCTTTCTTAATGGAACCCAAATCAGTCTACCAAGTTCCAATACCTCATCTCCATTAGTTGATATTGATGATGCAGATTTAATTATTGGAGACAATAATTTTGGCGGTCAACTTGCCCATTTTGCACTCTTTGCAAAAGCATTAGCTGTCAGTGAAATCCAATTTATCCAGCGAAATGTAGGACATTTACCTCGTAGCGCAGCTACCTATTGTGTAGGCTATTGGCCATTACAAAGTGTTGACTATTTTCCAGCAGCACAAAATATTAAAGATGGGGCTTCTGCTATTCCTAGCCAACACGCGGATTACACGGGTGTTAATATCACCCTAAATTCAGGCAATGTTACTGCGAGTGGAGCAACATGGGAAGAAGCAGTAGGAATTGAAAGAAGAAACACTGTAGGAAGTCGGCCTGAAATTAATGATAATAATGGCGTAGTATTTACGTATGATTTCGGACAACGCACCTACATCAATAAATTGGTCACCTTTATTTGGGCCAATGTCGATATAGGTTCAGGAGATTTTATTACGGTGGCAGTTTCTGGGAGTTTAGACGATCTTACATACATCCCACTTGGTGCTGAGTTAGTAGAAGCACATAAAACAGACATAGAAAATAATTTTTCGACCATTCTGCTAAATGAAGCGCGATTACCTTTTCGGTATTATCGCATCAGTTGGAATGGTAATACGCAAGGAAAACGGCCACAATATAGCTTACTACTTGCTCCTGACCTTCGATTAGTCGACATTTCCAATCAATTTTTACCATTAAAAGATGCTCCTTGGCCTTTTTTTACTGTTGAAACCACTAGTCAAAGTCCTGATAGCTTTACCGCTACAGTAGCCAAAGACAATGCCGCTCCAATTTGGCAAGTAAATGATAATGGCTCCAGAACTTGGGAAGAGGGCTTAAGTGTTAGTCATGAATTCCAAAGTACCCAAAACAAAACCGTCACCTTGTTTTTTGATGACCCTTCTGAATTCAATCAATTGGTTTTTAACAATCAGCAGATTCAGGGTATAGTGGATTTATCGAGTATCAATGATGCAAGTTTATTATCTATTAATTTGGATGGAAACTCAGCATTAACAGGTGTTCTCTTTGGAAAAAATATTACTGTAGGAACATTAAGCATAAGGCTCACGGAGTTAACAGGTGTATTAGATTTATCAGAAGTAACTGTTACGAGCCAATTGTTTTTGAATGAGATTGGTCCACTGACCCAAGTTATACACCCAACGGCCCCTCAAACGATTCCGTCCTACAATGTCAGGAGCAACTCGCTAGCGGGGATACTTGACTTATCTAATATCACCATAACAGGCTTCTTTTCAGCTGCAGATAATATTGGAATTACAGAAGTCATTCATGCGAACACACAAGTAACCCTCGCAACCTATCAAATGCACAACACAAGTATTACTCAACTTGATTTGACAAACATTGGAATTTCAGGTTCCTTTGCAGCGTATAATTGTGCTAACTTAACGACCATCACGCATGCTAACTTTCCACATGCGCCAACAAGTTACAATGCATCTAACTGCCCTTCATTAACCAGCATCAACTTTGGACAACTTTCATTTAATAGTATGACCGATTTAAACTTGAGCAACAACAACTTTACTGCAGCACAAGTCAATCAAATTTTGGTCGATATCCTCGCAGCTACTACTGCTACCGATTTGAATGAAGCCGTTTTCAATTTTACAGGAAACGCCCTATATGATACCACAAGTGGAGGGTTAGACGGAGAGGCAGCTGCAAATGCACTGATCGCAAAAAACATTGACCTCATGTTTACCTAAGTTTTAAACACATCATTATGGCACAAATATCTGAAACAGAAGCATTTCACAAAATCTATAGCAATGGCAAAGGAATCATCGAATCCGCTGCACATGGTAAATTAGTAGGTAAAACTGAAGAGGAAGTGGGTACATTAAGCCCAAGTTCAACAGAAGATATCAGAGATTTTTATCAAAAAAGTGTTCTTCAAAATGGTTTATTGAATTTTGGTGGAACTGCTCACTTGCATTACGTGCAGTCAACCTTGTCTAATCAAATCACAACCTGTACGGTATTTTTTAGATTTTCTACCACTAAAACTTCAGGACAACGATTAGCTATTTTTAATACGCCTAATCTATTAAGGGTTACACTCGCGAGAATCTCCAACAATCTAATCATACACCTAGGCAGTACTCAAAGCGGGGCAATCGATTCATTTACATTTCCTCAAAACCGCCCATACACTGATGGAAAGCCACATACTATCGCAATAAGTTATGATGCGATCAATGGGTATCGTGTGTGGTATGACCAACTGGAACTTACAGATGTTATAAAAGGTGCATCAACACCTGCCGCTAATTTTAGTTTACTCCAACTTGGGAGAGGACCAGAAGGAGGTAATGATGCTTTTGAAGGGCAAATGGAGTATTTTGCGCTGTATAATTCAAAACTCCCTGACGATGAGATCATCAGCATTTCCAAAAGTAATGCCCCTACAAATGAATTGGCTCATCCACTTACTTATTATTTAAACTTTCAAGAGAAAAAGGGACGTAACTTAGTAGATAAAGGAGGAAATGTTGCGGTTTCTTTAGTCAATTACACAGAGGAAGATGCATTGGCAGGGAGTGGGATGTGGCTCAATAAAAACACACTCTGCCCTCCTATAACACAGGCATTAGATTTATTTACCGGCAATAATCGTTATTTCAGCATTAATGACTACGATAATTTTGGTGCCAATAACACTGGATTTACGGCCATCTTTAGGGCTAAACTCGAAAAACCAGAACCCTTATTTCCCCCCACAAACTTCTTAGGCTACGGTGATGGAGGATCAAACTTTTTGAGATTTTATGGTTTTGGAAATCCTGCTAATGGCTATAATAACCTCATTCAAATTATGTTGAAAGCTGGCACAGGGAATAGCCAATACATCAACACCAGTGCCAGTGGTTTACCCATTACCTACAGCTCTGAGTTTACAGATACCACCCATTTTGGTTTCTCCTATGCTCAAGATCAACAAGCCAATGTGTACATCAACAGCCAATTGATGTCATCACAGGATATTCCACAGGGCAGTTCCAATAACACGAGCTTCATCACTTTAGGCGAATATAGTAACCGTCCTCTTTTTCTTTTTGCGACGGAAAATCCCAATCCGAGTAATCCGAGCACACATTTCAATGGATTTGCCATTGAAGTCTTATTGTTTGCCAAGCAACTCGATTATAAAGAATACCTAGAGGTCATTTTAAATGGTAATTATACAGGCAAAAACCTCACCGTAAACTATCAATTTCAATCAGGTTCATTTTATGCGAACGGCAACGAGCTCAAAATCAAAAATTGGGCGCGTTATGAAGATCAAAGTACTGCCAGTGCCGATGGTAAAAATGTAGGAGATTTTATTGATAAATGGGATGGGACAGTGGAAAACCTTGCTGGTGTGGATGGAACGACCAAGCTTGCTGAAATACGAGACAATTACATCGTATCGATGAATTCACTGCACTAACTAAAACCCATCGCTTTAATAAGAAAACGCCTTCATCACAACAACGTATTAATATCATGGATGCTTTTGCCCATATTTTTTTGTGTACGATCATTCGTGAGCAGCACGCTTGTTCATAGCAATTAATGCGTTGCTCATGAATGACCGTACACAAAAAATTAGAAAAGCGATTAATGAAAAAAACAGGCTTGCTTATTTCCCATCATCCCACTTCACCTCATTGGTATCTTCTTTCTCTTCTTCCTCTTCTTTTTTCACATATTGATTATCATTAGTCTCTCTTTCCCAATAATTACCTTCCGTATTCATATCATTTAAACCTAATTCATCGTTTTCCTCATAACTACGTTCATACTCTTCTGTTATTAA
>JBMYQA010000038.1:0-31161 GCA_049600855.1 Flammeovirgaceae bacterium
ATTTGGCTTATTTTAGTACATGATTTCGCATTTTAATGGGCACGTAGATCTTTCATAGTTCCACTACGGCAATCATTCAAGATGACAAAGTGAGAATTGCTGGGCTATAAGTGCACAATGCGGCAACTTATAGCCACTTGTTTTATATAAAAATCAAACTCATCCAATGCATTTTAAGGATGATCACAACCGCTTATCCTATATTTTTAAATGACTGTGCAATGTTATGGGTATTATGAATAATCCTTTATATATTTGCTTAATCTTACTTGAATACTATACTATAAAACTTGCACATCATTACATCAGATAGACCTCTTGCAAACACCTACATCGCGATTTATCAGAAAATCAAATTTTATACGTTACTCTAGTAAGGATTTGATCAGATAAACTCCAAAACGTATCAAATTAAGCCATTACACACAAATCAAAACAGATTTTGATTGTGAAGCACTGTTTACTTAACCTAAACATGGGAACAACTATTTGTGCCAGTAATCGTAAACAAATAGGATATTTCTGTAAAAAAATATAAATAAATAAGGGTTAATACATTCGTGCTTTATATTTTTGCGCTCCAATTCTGTTTCAGGGATTTAGATGAATTTTTCTAGAACCTTACACAAGCAGATGGGCTTTGTCGGATTTGTCAGAACCTTGGCCTTGGCATGATAATCGCACTATTTTAGATTACATTCCACAAATGAGGGGAAGGTTACACAAAATAGATTTTTTGGAAAATACATTAATCAACAAGCTATGACATTGAAATTAGAAACCGAAAAATTCATGCAGTTAGCGGAAGTGTTAAAAACTATTGCACATCCTGCTAAACTATCAATTTTAGAGCTTTTGGATCAACATGGATCATTGAGTGTAGGAGAATTACAGGAGTTCTTATCCATTGAGCAATCATTACTTTCTCACCACTTAATCAAGATGAAAGATCGTGGCATTCTAAAATCGACAAAACGCGGCAAATTCATTTTTTACGAATTGGCAGATGCGAATATTGTTAAAATATTAGGTTTTGCTCAATAAACAAAAACAGAGCAACGCAAAAAAGCTTGATTAAAACTTTACCAGTTTAATCAAGCTTTTTTTTTACGCTAAATTACTCCTGCTTTCTGAATACCCATTCGCCGAAAGCTTTCTGTAAGATTCGTTCAAAAGCATGATTTTGTGTAATTTTGCACCAGCATGCCAAAAATGGGACCTTGTGTTGGTAAGGCATGCCTCCCACTTAACCTCCTTTTCACATGAAAATAGAACAGTTATATACTGGTTGCTTAGCAGAAGCAGCTTATTATATTGAATCGGATGGCGAAGCTGCCATTATAGATCCCCTTAGAGAAACCGAACCTTATATTGAGCTTGCGAAAAAGCGAGGAACTCAAATCAAATACATCTTCGAAACGCACTTTCATGCTGACTTTGTATCAGGCCATGTAGATTTAGCTCAAAAGACGGGTGCAACCATTGTTTATGGCCCCAACGCGCAAACTACTTACGATATACATCAGGCTGTAGATGGCGAAGAATTTCAGTTGGGTAAAATCAAGTTCAAAGCGTTACACACCCCTGGACACACGCTAGAATCTACCACCTTTTTACTTTTTGACGAAAATCAGCAGGAACATGCCATTTTCAGTGGCGACACCCTATTTATTGGAGATGTAGGCCGACCAGATTTAGCGATCAAATCGGATTTAACCATAGAAGATTTGGCAGGAATGCTCTATGATTCGTTGCGCAACAAAATTATGCCATTACCCAATGAAGTAATGGTGTATCCAGCACATGGTGCAGGTTCTGCTTGTGGCAAAAATATGAGTAAAGAAACCTTTGATACCCTTGGGAATCAGAAAGCAACAAATTATGCATTGAGAGCAGATATGACTAAGGAGGAGTTTATCCAAGAAGTCACTTCAGGTATTCTTCCACCTCCTCAATACTTTGCCAAAAATGCAAACCTAAATAAAGTCGGTTATGAAGCAGTCGATCAGGTATTGGCAAGAGGAAGCCGTGCGCTATCACTTCCTGAATTTGAAAATGAAGTCGAAAAAGGCGCACTGATCTTAGATGTTCGCCATCAATCCGATTTCATCAAAGGCTTTATCCCTAAATCATTATTCGTCGGTATTGATGGTTCTTTTGCAGTATGGGTAGGTACACTCATCAAAAACATTGAACAGCCCATCGTATTAATTACTCCAGAAGGAAGGGAAGAAGAAACCGTTAAGCGACTCGCTCGTGTTGGCTACGACAATACGCTCGGTTTTTTAGCTGGTGGTATTGAAACTTGGCAGTCGGCAGGTAAGCCCATAGAAACCTTAATTTCCGCTTCAGCACAAGAAGTTGCGGAGTTACTAAAAACCTCATCGGTGAATTTACTTGATGTGCGTAAACCTAGCGAATATGAGGCGGAGCATGCACTTCATGCACAAAGCTATCCATTAGATTTTATCAACAATCATTTAGCTGACTTAGATCAGGACAAAAGCTATCACGTATATTGCCGATCTGGGTATCGTTCCGTAGTGGCTTGCTCCATTTTAAAGGCGCATGGTTATGCAAACTTAGTCGATGTGTCAGGTGGGTTTCAAGCCATTTCACAAACTGATATTGAACGCACTCAATTTGTGTGCCCTTCTACAATTACTGCCTAATTGCAAACTAAGCCTAAAAAAACAGACCTTCTACACGATTTAGAAGGTCTGTTTTTTTAGGCTCATATTACCAATTCCCCATTTTCTACCTTAAATTGCTATTCTGTTAAACTGATAACCTAACTAATAGCCACTATGAAATCAATGCGCGAAGCATATATTCTTGGATTCCGATTTCGTTTTGTTGGGCAGAGCGGAGGACCGAAACGATTTCTCCGTAAATCGGGAAGTGTCACACGCGATGGCATTTTTTTAGATGAACAGCGCATATTCATTGAGGATGTACATAGTGTAAGCACCCATCGGAGCAAAGTCATTATTAACCTTTTACCTTACGCCACCACCACAAGAGAAATTTGCCAGCACATTATTCCTCGTCACAATAGCATTGTGATTCAGGTAGAAGAGCTATTGGCCGAGAAAATTAAGTCAATTATTGACCAACGTTGTACCGGATTAGTGCTTCAAAAAAAGTGGAAAGATATCAAGCCCGAAAATCGGGGCAAACACTACAAACACATTGCCTGCGCCCGCTGCGATTCCATTATTGATATTACGAATGTACGCGATTCCAATTTGGTACACTGTAAATACTGTGAAGCCATATTTGATCACTTTGGGTATATGTTAGCCGGTTCAGAAGATTATAAAATCTGTCCTGAATGCGGTTATTACGGTCGCATCGGCAATCATTTAGATTTCAAGTTTCATGGCATGGGGCAAGATGGATTTTCTTCTCGCTCGTATTATTGTTGCGATACGTGCGCCCATCGTATTTTTCTAAAAAATGTGTGGAAAAATATGGCACTATTAGTTGGTTTTGGTGTAACTATATTTGAGAAACTTCGCTCCAAACGAAACCGAAATCCTTTTTATAAGGAACTTACCGAAGCCAATTTGTTGGCTCAAAATGGAGATATGATTAATGCAGATATCTTATATTCCAGCATTACGTTTCGGAATGATGGACACCCAGGCTTGCATCTAAATTATGGAATGGCCTACCTCAAACACGGGGATAGAGATCGGGCCGCATTCCAATTTAAAAAGTCCTTGGAAGCTTGTAGCAATTACTTGCCTACCTTGGAAATTTTGAAACGAAATGTTGACTTAGTCCCCGAAGAATGATTCCGTTAAGTGGTTGCGTAATCACTTGTAATCTCATAAATCGCCTGAGCTAAAGCAGGATCAAAGGTTAATTTCATAATCCCCGATGCAGGATCTTTCAGAAGCACATTTTCTGTTCCTTTAGCTTTAAAGCGTAAACGAACATCATTCGAATAAACATCAATCTTAAAATTATCACTGTCTACCCGAATCGCGCTAATGTCGGCTAAGGTAATTTTGTAATGTTGAAGCAATAAAAAGCGTAATCGATTGGATTCATTAATGATTTCCTCAATCTTTTCGCGCTGATCAAAAATAATATCTGCCATATTATGCGAATTGGATGTAAATAATGAGTGAAGTTACAACATCGTGTACAATATTCCATCAACAGATTAGCACGTTCGGTTTATGTTTTTATGAAGTTTTACCGTTTTGCGATCATTCATTCACAATCCTATATTCACACAGATACAAGATGACACAGCTCATGTAAAAAGGGTTCTATTTTTCCTAGCATTCTAGTTAAAGATGCTTATTCTTTCACAAATACCCGATCTTTCCCTTTAAACTCAGGGGTTTGTATCGATATGACTTTCACAGGCTTTTTGGAAAGCACTTTCACTGCATGAATCGTACCTTGGGGAATCATTATCCAATCTCCCTTCTTCACCACAAAGGTTTGATCGCCTAAAGTCATTTCGGCTTTTCCTTCCAACACACCTACTTGCTCCGTATGTTTTTGATGACTATGGGCTTTCACTTCCTTTTTCACCCAAACAATAAACGTAGAAGTATGTTGATCTGAGTATAGTTTTTTGACGAAAATATTTTCATATTCCTCATCGGGCTGAAATGCGTTAAGTTGACCTAAGTGTTGAGCCTTGATGCTAAAAGTGCTCAAAAATAAAAATATGAAGATATACCAGTTGGCCATTATTATTAGATTAGTTGATTAGTGTTTATCACGAATGGTTTAACAAGTAAATCTGCTATTCAAGGCTTCTGAGCTTTGCATCCATGATCGAAACTTTCCTAACTTTTGAGTTTTAAGCCAGTTAGGAAACTTGCAACCATTGAGTCAAAGCGCTGAAACGTTGACTAGCCTAATTTATGTATTTGATTATCAAAACCTTGCAAAATCATCAGGTAGAGTAGAATAAGTCTTATCTCATCCAAAAATAAGCGAAAACTCGAAATTGCTTTACTTCCATTCACAAAATATACTTCCAATGTTGGGCGCAATTTTTATATTTACATAGCGCTTGTTTAAAGACACGATTAAACCTAAACATTTCAAGATAAACTTCTAGTGGGCTTTAAACACTAACTATTTGGGTCACCCAAGGGTAAAATTGAGCGTTCTCTGCGTTGGTAAAGTATCATTTAGCGCTGCTAGGCTCAACTTTACCGCCTTGAGCTAGCTCAATTTTAATCATACTTTACCCGAAATTTTAGTAGTTAAACCCCCACTAGTGCGATGAGTCTACTTCATGGAGTGAGATTCATACCGTTAGTTTGAGTGAACATGGAGAAGAAACAAGAAGATCTGTTAGAGGAAATTAGATTGCTTAGGGGCAAGGTAGAAGCACTTGAGAGTCAACAAGGTATTGGATATCAGCTCAATCCTTCTCAAGAAGGAAATACCAATACTTTGGATGTAAATGCTGCATTGCGAGAAACAAATAACCTTCTCCAAGAAATTTTTGATACTACCAAAGACTTCATCTTACTCTTTCAGGAAGATGGCACCCTCTATTACCTCAACAATGCCTGCCTGAAAGCCTTAGGTTTCGATGTGCACGATCTTCAGGAAATTACCTTATTTGATTTCATTAGCCCTAACAGTCTTAAAGAAACCAAAGCTAAACTGCTAAAAACGATTCGCGTTGGGGAGTTTAATGATTTTGACACCATCTTGGTATCAAAAAGTGGGGAAAAGATCCATGTAAAAGGGCATGTCACCAGTACCGTAGAACCTGGAAAACCTGCTATGCTCCGGGCAATTCTCTACAATTATACCGAGCAACTCAAGGCGCAACGCTCTCAAAATCTATATTATAACGTTGCTAAGTTTGTTGAAAAAGGTTTTAAGCTGCAAGAGCTTTATCATCAGGTATATTTAGAACTCGACAACCTTATTGGCATTGATAGTTTTGTGTTAGGCATTAAGAATGAAGAAAGTAAAGAACTTTCGTTTCCCTACTATGTAAACTCGCAATATTCTCAAAACTTGGGCATTCAGGGTAAAGAATTCGCCCAAATAGGCATTCGCCTCAGGCGCCCTCGGTTGTATTATGAGGAAGACCTCAAACAAATTGCACCCAAACATCGACTTGAACATGTAGAAGAATACCCTAAAGTATGGGTGGCAGTACCCTTAATTTTAAGGCGAGTGGCTGTTGGTGTAATGATCATCCAATCCTTTAAAGACCGTGATGAATACTCTGAGCAAGACCTAGAACTGCTTAACTTTATATCGGGGCAATTGACTGGTGCCATTGTTCGAGAACAAAATGAGCAGAAAATCAATAGTCAGGCAGCGCGATTAGAAGCTATATTCGAAAGTGGTAGCCACCTGATGTGGTCGGTGAATCAACGCAATGAATTAACCAAGTTCAATAAAAATTTTGTAGATGCCATTTGGGAATATTATCAAGTAATGCCCCAGCAAAATATGCTGTTTAATCAAATTTATGCAAAGCGATCGCATGGCTTTCATGAACTTTGGCAAGAAAATTACGAACGGGCATTTACAGGCCATACCCAACAGTTTGAAGTAAATTTTTTAAATAGAAATGGGGTAGAACAATGGTATGAAGTTTTTCTAAACCCTATTTTTTCTACGGATAAACAAAGTATTATTGAGGTTTCAGGAGTGGCCAATAATACCACTCAGAAAAAAGTTACAGAGCTCGAATTAGCAGAGAGTGAAGAAAAGTTCCGAAGTATTTTTGATTCCTTCCAAGATGTCTATTTCCGAACCGATATGCACGGCATCATCAATTTGGTGAGCCCTTCTGTGTTTGAGTTAATTGGTGAAGGTCAATCCGATGTTGTGGGGAAATCAGTAACGGAATACTATATCAGTAAAAATAAATTAGAGTACTTGCGCAAGGTATTGCTCGTTGAAGATTTTGTTAAAAACTTTGAGAGTACTTTAATTGATAAAGACGGAAAAGCGAAAAGTATTATTTCGAACTTCCGATTAATTCGAGATAAAAACACGGGTGCTCCACAATACATTGAGGGAGTTGCTCGTGACATTACAGATTTAAAACGAGCCACCGAGCAATTAAGAGAAGCGAAAGATATTGCGGAAAAGTCTTTAGCAGTAAAAAAACAATTCTTGTCTAACATGAGTCATGAAATCCGTACACCAATGAATGGCATCATTGGTATGATTGATTTACTCAGTGAAACGAATTTAGATGAGGAGCAACAAGAATTTGTCACAACGGTCAAAAAATCATCGGGTAGTTTATTGACCATTCTCAACGACATTCTCGATTTATCGAAAATTGAGGCAGGTAAGATGCGCCTAAGAAAGCGTCCTATTCAATTACACAAGTTAGTAGATAAGCTATATGCGTTATTTTCGCATCAGGCACAAGGGAAAAATACGGAGCTTTCGTATCATTTATCGCCGAATTTGCCCGATTACATCATGGCCGATGAAACGCGATTACTCCAGATTTTATCGAACCTCACTTCTAATGCCATCAAATTTACGGAGGATGGGCAAGTTAAAATCCATGCAGAATTAATTAGCACAAAAGAGCAGGTTTATCGTTTAAAGTTTTCGGTACAAGATACTGGCATTGGCATTTCGAAAGATAATCTTGATTTACTGTTTAAACAATTTAGTCAAGTTGATAATTCATATACCAAATCTTATGGAGGTACCGGACTCGGTTTAGCCATTTCTCAAGAGTTTACAAAAATGATGGACGGAGAGATCGGAGTAGAGTCTGAACGTTATAAGGGAAGTACGTTTTGGTTTACCATTCAAGCCTCAGCCTGTACGCAGGAAGAAATTGAAGAAGCAGAACTTCGCGCCAAACAAGGCATTGATTTTTCACTGACTTCTAGCCACAAATTACTGGTTGTAGATGATAATAGCGTGAACCTACAAGTCGCTAGTAAAATTTTAGAAAAGGCAGGTTGTGAGGTAATCATTGCCCAAAACGGACAAGCTGCAATAGATTTAGCGGCACAACATCAATTTGAGCTCATTTTCATGGATATTCAAATGCCATCCATGAATGGCATGAGCGCTACAAGGCGTATTCGAAGAATACTCGGCAAACGTACTCCACCAGTCATTGCCATGACCGCCTTCTCCTTACAAGAAGAACGCGAAGAATTTTTAGCCGCTGGTATGGACGATTTCATTTCGAAACCCATCAAAGCGCAAGAATTGATTGGCATGGTCAAAAAATGGGCTGAATCAGAAGAAAAACAGCAACAAAGTAGCAATAAAGCCCAAACGCAAAATGGCATAAAAACGGATATCAAGAAATCGAAAGAAAAAGCACCAACTCCTAAACAAAAAAACCTACCAGTAGTTAATTTGGACACGGCTATGCAATTGAAAAAGTATGGCGGCGATGATATTTTGACTTCTATTTATGGAGAGTTTGATACAGAAACGAGCACTTTGTTAGTGAATTGCCAACAAGCAATTGTAGATACCAATATTAAGGAAATCTTAAGTATCTTACACACCTTGAAAGGGAACTCAGGAACGTTGGGAATCGAACAAGTGGCGCAACAATCTGCGTATATGGAAGCAAAATTAAAAAAAGAAGATCAGTCGAATCTAATGGAAGATTTTCATAAATTGGAAGATGATTTCCAGCGTTTTCAGGCCAATTATAAGAAAATATTATCGCTAGAATAGTCCCTAAAGAACATAAAGCATTGATTTTCAGAACACAAAACACAATATACAGGCAACTTTTATGTGCTTACTGCTACAGTAGGAAATAATTTTGTCTAGCTACTTACTTGTTTATTTTTAGAAACCTTTATTTTTACCTTTGAATTTATCAAACGCTAAACTACATGTCAGGCACAAAAAAAGTTCTTATTGCGGAAGATAGCACAGTAATTCAAAACATTACTAAACGCGTTTTACAGTTTCAAAACTTCGAGATTCAAGCCGTAAAAAACGGCAAGCAAGTCATGGATAAACTCAGTAAAGAGTATTATGACATTGTTTTAATGGATATTAATATGCCGATTATGGACGGGATGGAATGTGCACGTCAAATCCGTTCATTAGATGATGAAGCTAAGGCAGATATTCCTATTGTTGCGATTACTGGTAATGCGAAGAATTATTCGATGGAGGACTTTAAGGATGCTGGTATTGATGAATACTTACCCAAGCCACTCAACTTTGATCAACTGGTAAATACGGTTCGGAAATACACGACTGAGGGCAGAAGCAGTTCATGATAAGTACGGTAGAATTACAGCGTTATGGTTGTTAAATACACGAATCATTTTTTAAAAAAATTAGAAGAAATCTTTGCGGAGAGTGATTATCATTTGCGTTATGAAAAAGGGCAATTCCGTTCAGGTTTTTGTGTATTAAAAGATACTAAAATAGCGATTGTAAACAAGTACTTCCCACTTGAAGGCCGAATCAACTCTTTGGTTGAAATCTTACGTTCCATCGAAATAAATACGGAACATCTTTCTGAAAAAAGTAAAAAGCTCTACTTAGAGTTAGCACAACAAACTATTTTTCCAGAAGAAAAGTAGTTTTTCGTTCCAAGTCTAAATCAATACAGATTGAAAGTTACATTTTTGGGTACAGGCACTTCTCAAGGAGTGCCAGTTATTGCGTGTAAATGCGAAGTTTGTCAATCGGTGGATTTCCGAGATAAACGTACCCGAACCTCAATTTACATCGAAATTGACGGACTCCATTTGGTGATTGATACGGGGACAGATTTTAGAACTCAAATGTTACGAGAAGGGATAACGCAATTGGATGCTGTTATCTTTACCCATCAACATAAAGATCATACCGCAGGTTTAGATGATATTCGGCCATTCTACTTTCAGAATAGGGCTGATATGCCCATTTATGCCACCAAACCTGTGATTGATCAACTCCAACAAGAGTTTGCCTACATCTTTGCCGAACATAAGTACCCAGGTGTACCAGGTGTGATCATTAACTACATCGAGCGCGATTCTCCTTTTAAAATTAAAGATACCACCATCATTCCCATCGAAGTGATGCACTACAAACTACCTGTGCTGGGCTTCCGATTCAACGATTTCAGTTACATTACGGATGCCAATCACATTGAAGAGCAAGAACTAGAAAAGTTAGCCGGCTCTGAAGTATTGGTGCTCAATGCCCTACATCACGATGAACACATTTCTCACTTTAATCTCAAACAAGCCATTGAAGTGGCAAAACGCGTAAATGCCAAACAAACTTATTTTACCCATATGAGCCATCGAATGGGCTTGCATCAGGAAGTCTCTAAAACCTTACCTAAAAATATGGCTTTTGCTTACGATGGCCTAAAATTAGAATTGTAACCCTCCATTGGACGCTTCCGTCTAAAACTTTCCCCGCTTATTCCAGAATTTCGCATAAGTAATCATCATCAAACAAAATGACTTATGAGAACATTCCAAATCATTTTAGTTGTCCTATTTGCCTCTATTTTTGTGTATTCTTTTCAAGTAATCGTCAATTTTGGTTGGGATTTTTTGGATCTATTCTTCAAGCCGATTACGGAGGTAACTTGGACAGGGCAATTCAACTTAGACTTTTCCCTTTTTGTATTCTTGACCATTGTTTGGATTGCTTGGCGGCACCAATTTACTCCTAAAGGTATTGGCCTCGCCTTACTCTCTGTTGTAGGAATGGTATACGTAGCTCCTTACATTTTGGTAGCAAGCATACAAGCCAAAGGAGATGTGAAAGAGTTGCTATTGGGAAAAGCAAGAAGTCATCAACAGGATTAAGCTAGCGATTGAATACTAACTGTAAATAAAACGTTGGACTTTTGAGTTTGTCGCGTAACTCCATATCGTCAAACATGCACGAAATCATTTCGCTTAATGCTTTGTTCGTAGTTGCCTTATGGACGAGCCAATTAAATAGCCAAGGGTATTGCACAAACTGTTGCAGTTTCTTGCTGATGGCAAACTCTTGTCCAAAATAATGATAGATGCGCTTATCGTAATGCGTCATGCTTTTAGCAGAGAAATCGTTGGTGTTAAAGGCACGCTCAGCTTGTTCTGCTGCCAACATGCCACTCACCATGGCATTGCCAATTCCTTCGCCCGTGAAGGGATCAATGAGGTAGGCCGCATCGCCCAGCAACATAAATCGTTTGCCCGATAGTTTTCTTTTTTTAGAAGCTAAGGGCAAGCCATAGCCCTTTACCGCGTCTATTGGTTTGGCATCTGTAAAACGTTCGGCAATTTCAGGGATTTGCGTGAGGCATTCTTCGAGCTTCTTTTTTAAGTTGACTTTGCGTTTGCTGATGGTATCACTCCGCATCACCAAGCCTACGTTGGCTTGGTTGTTGGGTAATGGAAAAATCCATAAATAGCCTGGTAATAAGTCTTTTAAGAAGAGTAATTCCACATAATTTCGATGATCCATCCCAGTTACATTCTCGTAATAGGCACGAATTCCCGCCGCATAATGACGCGGTTCTTGAAAGATATTTCCCTTCGTCTTGGTGAATGTAGAGTGCGCCCCATTCGCCACCAGCACCAACGCTGATTTAATTTTTAATTCACCCGATTTATCCGTCAATTCTACGCCATCAGCAAGCGCTTTCCATTCCGTAAGTGCTGTATTTTCCAGCAATTGGATTTGCGGATATGCCTTCACTGCTTCTACCAAAAAATGGTCGAAATCCATTCGCTTAATGGTATAGCCAGGAATCGCTTCATGAAAATCGGTATTGGTGCGGAAAGGAACACTCATCCGATTCATATTGGGAGAAGTAAACACAATGCCACCAGAGCCCAATTGCGTTGGCTCCGCAGAAAGGGATTGCAAGAGTTGTGGATCAATTTTTTTTAATACACTTACCACTTTTGCGCTGAGGGCATCCCCACAAACCTTATCTCTCGGAAAACTCGCCTTATCCACCAGTACACAATTAATACCCTTTTTGGCTAAAAACATGGCAGCGGTTGCTCCTGCGGGTCCAGCTCCAATGATACATACTTGTGTTTCTATAAAAGGCATATTGTTTTTCGTTGAGATGCAGGCAAAAAAAATAAAAGTGAGCACTTTCGCCCACTTTTAATCTGTTTTTTTCATCCAATCAAAGCCTCATGACTTGTCGGTAGCCTCATCACTTGGCTTGTCGACTTCAAGATTTGGCTTTTCTTCTGTTTTCTTAGCCGTTGTTTTCCGCGTAGTTGTTGAACGCCTTCTAGTCGTTGTTTTTGTCGGCGTTTCTTTTTTGGTAGTCGTACTTGCTTTTGTCTGTTTACGGGTAGTTGCCGTACTTCTCGGTTTCCGCGTAGTTGACTTTGCTACTTCCTTTTTAGCGGACTCTTCTTGCTTAGCAACAGGCTTTTTCTTAGCTGTTGTTTTGGGTTTGGTAGTAGGTGTTACTTTCTGGCGAGGCGTTACCTTTTTGTTTGTCGTAGCCGTTCCTTTATTGGGCAACTTCTTCCCTACCAAATATTCTTCCAGTTCATCTAGTGTCTCTTTCATTAATTCACCAAAATAGTCCATGTCAGGCATGATATTTTTACTAGATGTAGCACAAATCGTTACCTGCCCTGCATAGCTAAAAATCACAATCATCAATCCCATGCCATCGTAAAGTACGCCCATCCCATAATGCGCGAGCATACGCGATCCGTTCATAAATAGCGGCATTGGAGGCCCTGGCACATTGGTAATGATGGTATTGTAAAAAGGATTGTGTTTTTCAGACATCCTCATTTTAATGTACATGCGCGAAGCCAATGAGAATAACTCAGAAGGAATGAACTCCATGATTTTATCGGCCTTTAATGCGCGGCTATACGTCTTAGAGCTTCGGGCACTTTTGTGTACAGCTTTTAAACGCTCTACAGGATCGGCAATATCGGTACCTAAAGCGACCAGCATCGCTGAAACTTTATTCCCCATGCCTCCCTTATCCTGATCAGCTCTTACCGAAACAGGAGCCATGGTAATCAAGGATTTTTTAGGAAGCTTTCCTTTCGAATCCAAGTACTTTCGAATTGCTCCCCCACAAATGGAGAGAATGACATCATTGACGGTTGTACCTGCTACTTGATTTTTAATGTCTTTAATGCGTTGCAATGACACACTTGTGCCACCAAAAACCTTATTGGCGGTAACAGGCACATTAAATAAGGTTTTTGGAGCTGTAAACAACATTGGTGGCGGATCTAAGGCTTTACTCACCACTTCGGCTCCTACTTGTGCCAGCTCCCCTAAGGTTTCGGTAGCAAATTTGAACAGCTTTTTTGGGGTACCAATGGTATTCAAATAGCTTCGAACCACTACCTCGGCACCTGTTGGTACCGCTTCGGGCTTCCATTCCTTTTTAGGAGGATCAACTTTTCGAGGTTCTTCGGAAAAATCAAAAATAGCTGCCATAATTTCGGCACCAGAACCTCCATCTATCGCAGCGTGATGTACTTTAGCCAACATCGCATAAGCGCCATCGGGCAATTGTGGGAAATTATTCAAGCCTTCAATCACTACTAATTCCCAAAGTGGACATTTTAAGTCTAATGGTTTGCTATAAAGTTGGCTAGCTAAATCTAACAGTTCGGGTAACCCGCCGGGAGCTGGTAAAGATACATGTAGTAAATGCCTTTCCAACTCAAAATCGGGATCTTCAATCCAATAGGGACGGCTCAAATCTAGCGGTACCTGCACTAAACGCTGACGAAAAACGCGTGAAGTGTGCAAGCGTTGATCCATAAATGCTTTAAACTCTTCGAAGTTGAAGCCCCTACCATGTGCTGGCGGACCAAAAACGTAAAGCCCTCCTACATGCATGGGAGTTTTGGGAGTTTCTAAGTTCAAGAATAAGGTATCTTGTGCAGAAAGTTGTTGCATAGTTTATTGGATCAAATGGGTTTACAAGATGAGGTTGTTTAAAGTAGATTGGTTTGCTTCAGTCAAAGCGGACAATTTAAACGGTGCGTTTATACTTTAGACAACTTCCATAGCTAAAATTAGCCTTTTTTAAAGTTAAGCATATTTTTTAAAGGATAAAGCGCTTTCCCTAATATTTCCTAAAATGCCGACTTACGCTGGTTTGTCTAATTATTGATAGATCAAAAATTTATCTGTATATTATTAAAATATTCAATACCTATCGGTGATTATTACAAATCATTCATTAACCCCAATACCTTTATGGCGCAATTTATCGCTTTTGATGAGGAAGTAGAAGTAAATGGACGTACGATTTATACCATCGTAGGCGCATTAGAAATTGGCAAAGAATATCGAGAAGAAATTTTAGCAAAACATGGGATTGTTCCAGAGCCTGATACGTGGCATTCGCAGCAGCTTTGGCTAGATGCGTTTAAGGAAATTGCCGAAACGATTGGTCAAAACACCCTCTTTATGATTGGGAAAGCGATTCCAGAACATGCCGACTTTCCTCCTGGCATTAATAACCTCGAACAAGCCCTGAAGTCTATTGATGTCGCTTATCACATGAATCATCGAAATGGAGAAATTGGTCATTATCAGTTAACGCACTTTGATAAAGAGCGGAAAGAAGCCACTATGGTTTGTAACACCCCCTACCCTAGTGAGTTTGACCGAGGAATCATCACGTCTATGCTGCGACAGTTTCGTCCAGCGAATTCCTTTCGTTATGATGTTATATTAGATATCTCTAAGGAAACACGAATTAAAGGAGGAGAGAGTTGTACCTATAAAATTGTGTGGTAGGCATTAGCTTGATCTCGCTATTTGCATCAGTTTAATGCCTTTATAGTTCGAAAGCGGTTTAGCTACATAATCGAAACATTTAATTTGATAAAACTCATCTGTATAGATGTCCCATTGGTAAACATCTGCGGGCGAAACCTCACTTGGATTGATATGTGGTAAACCTCCTGCTACTTTAAAAGCCGCAGCCACTAATTCAGAACAAAAATATTGCTGAAGATTTTCCTCATTATGCGATAAGCCAAATTTATCTAAAAAATCTATGGCAGATTTCCAACGCGTTGCCATATCGTATTCTTTCCCCATTTCGCCACGTAGAAAACGGTCAAAAGCATCCATATCCAGCAACTTCCTAAATTCCTCATTAAGTGGTAATAGCCAAATGTCTCCTTTGTAAAACGGTAAGCGATCCGATAAATGTGTTAAAATCACTCCATTCAAATCAGGATATGCCGTGTCGTGATTTGCTTCCAGAATTTCCACCATGTGCCGCCCAATAGCCTCATCGTATTCAGTTTTTAAGACAATTCCTACATGAGAAGCTTTCCCTCCTGAAAAAAATCGAATCATTCGTGACTCCACATAAGCCCCTGCAAATAGTATAATATCTCCAACACGTAATGTATGTCGGATATTATCGTAATTGATCACTTTCGGATAGCTTAACTTTTCATCTGCCATAGCACCTTTTGATTAATGATGGCATACAAGTTACAAATTCTTTAAGTAATCATTAAAAGCGATAAAGAATATTAACGAGGTAGCGCCTTTTTTCCTGTCGGTAATCAAAGCGGTACGCATTGTTTTTAAGCAAGAAATTATCGGTATTCAAGGCATTGGTGAGTACAATTCCAAATTCTGCATTTTTGAGTATGGTAATCCCCAATTTCACGTCTAAGCTCGTCCATGCATCCACCTGGTCACTTCTGAAATCTCGCGTATCTTCTGTAATATCCGAAGCTCTCCGATTGACCCTTCCTTGGTAATGAAATACTCCTGAAATATATCCCTCTTTGCGTGTGTAGTTCAAGCCCAAATTACCAAAATGTGCAGGCACCCATGTCAACTCATTTTCACTCTCTGCAATAGTCGTATCTACAATGGTTTCTCCCACCCGCTGATTAAAGGTATAATTGAAAAATCCAGACACTTTACCCTTTTGAAATTTTCCATCTACCTCAATTCCTGCCGTTGATAAATTATAGAGATTGGTGCTCAAGTTTGCATTTGCCACACTGTAGGCGATAATGTCATCAAACTGCGAATTGTAAAAGCCCACCAAGTTTAACTGAAACGATTTTGAAGGGTTCCAAGCCGCATTTAGCTCAAAAGTTGTGATGGTTTCGGGTTCTAATTCATTGATGTTTGAAGCGAGTGTAAAGGTATTTGCTCCAAACATCTCGGTAGGAGATGGCGTTCGGAATGCTCGCCCTGCGAGGGCTTTAAAGGTAACGGTTTTAGATGGTGTATACACTAAACCTATTCGCGGACTCAGTTGGTTAAAGTTTTTCTGCTTCACAGGTCGGCCTGGGGCATAAATATCTACAAATTCAAAAAACTGCGCATCATACCTTGCTGATAGCGTTGCTTGAAACTTATCGCCAAACTTTGGGGTAATGTATTGTAAAAATACCCCCGTATTGTTGACAGGTTTATCTTTGACAAACTCAAACCAAGGTCCCATGTTGCGAAACTCATTATTTGGAAATGGCTCAAAAGTCGATTCGAGGTCAATATTCGAATGATGTGCTTCGTCTCCATCATACAGAAATACACTTCCTTCTACTCCACCTAAAATGGCTGACCCTTTCCCCAACTTAAACGTCCATTGTGCCCGTAGCAATAAATCTTCGGCATCTGTTTTTAAGTATTCAGTTACCCCTTGCGGATAAAGTCCATCAAAAGCCCCACTTGGGTAATAACGCATATCCCAATCAATACCATGTTTTTGATAACGAATGCTATACTCTTGAATCAATGGTTGCTTTTTATAACCAGAATTGTATTTAAGCGTAGCCAATCGCCTGAACTCATTCATGGATTCAGGCTGGTCGGGAATGTTGAATAACCAGCCGTGCCCAGTGCCAAAATTCCAATGATGTTCATGATACTGAAAGGAAAAACCTGAGAGTCCCTTTTTCCCTTCTAACTTCGCAAAGAAATAGTTGCTCGAACGCTCATCATTTGTTTGAAACTGTAAGGGATTTCCTAAAGAATCTGTGCGGAAGGAGTCATCAAAAGCAGCATAATTATTCCCATCCGTTTGGTAAGAATTAAAAGCCGCTACCACTCCTACTAGTTCATTTTCTGCCCCAACTAACACATCATAAATGCGCGTTCCTTGATTCCCCGCCCTCAGTTGCACAATACCATTTCCATCCAAATCTTTAGGAGAAATGGTATTGATACTCAGTACGCCATTTACGGCATTGGTACCATACAATGCAGAACTGGGCCCACGAATGACTTCTAAGGATTTTGCAAAAATGAGTGGGGTTACTTCCCAAGTATAGGCAGTACCATAGAGGTTATCATTAAATTGAATACCATCAATTAAGAGTAATAAATGGTTATTATTCCAACCTTCAAATACACCTCGCGCACTTACTGTTCTACGGTCATAATCTTGGGAAGGGGAAAAACCTGCCATTCGATACAAAATATCATTTCCACTCACCCAACCGTATTGCAGCACTTTCTTTTGTGTAAAATAATTTACAATGCCAGGCGCTTCCGATTGTTTTTGGGCAATTTTCGAAGCTGCTGACACCCGAACATCACTCAAATCCTCCAAGGTCAGTGAATAATAATTCACCGTATCAATTTGAGCAACTAAATGTGTAGAAGAAAAATACAGAGATAAACCCAAGATTAATAGCCAAACTATTCGCATCAGTGTTTGTTAATTTAAGAGTCGCTTACTTATGAATGATTATTAATGTATAAATATAAATAGGGGTGCTTTTGTCAATGTTTTTATAAACTAATCAATTCTTCCTATTTGTTCAAGCAAAGCAGATGGACTTAACAGAACCTTCATATCGAATAAACAGTATAAAAAGGTAAATTATCGTACAAGTAAAACAACTTCTAACTAGATTGTTGTATCTTAAATCACAAGAAAACACTATATAAGTAAAAGATTAGCAATAACTAGCCCCAATTGACTTGTTCTTTTCATCATCAAAATCACCTAAAAAATTAACCATAATCTCCATTATGCTAAATTTTTTACGCAATCTTGATAATAAAAATAACTACGTCTTAATGGAACCATTTATTGCTCATCTTTTACTAAGGGCAAAAACAGTTGCATTATTTAAAGAGTTTATCACACCACTAGCAATTAACTATGAGAATTTTGAGAAAATTATTCCTATTACCATTCCTCATTTTAGCCACTCAACTCCACGCACAATCTGATAAAAAAGAAGCTTACTCCTTATTGTGGGAAATTAGTGGGAATGGCTTAGAAAAAAACTCTTATCTCTTTGGCACCATGCATGTAAGAGACCGCAGGGCTTTTGAGTTTTCCGATTCTGTGCTGGTCTATTTGGATCGAGCCGATATGTTTGCTTCAGAAATCCATCCAGACTCCCTCATTTCAGGCAGATGGAGTGATGTATACTTTAATGAGCAGTATTTATCGGTAGAAAACGTACTTACTGACTCCTCGAAATTAGGCATTGAAGCCTTAAAATATGAGCGTCCTTTACTCCTTCAGGCCCTGCTCACCCGTTCTCAACCTCAAGATGATGATAAACCCACTTTTGTAGATGCCTACTTATTCAATTTAGCGCGTATCCAAAATAAACCCACTTTTGGACTAGAAAGTATCCAAGAACAATTTGGCATTTCTTACGAAGAAGAATACCTGATTGAACCCAATTATTCGTTTAACTTTCTCTTTTATAATAAAAAGGGATACGATATGATTGAGCTTTATCAGCAAGGCAATATTTACGATATTGATACCCTCATGAATTCCACCATGTCGGAAGGCTATCATTATGTATTACTTGGGAAGCGTAATATTCATATGGCCAATCGGATGGAAAAACACATGCGTAAGGGTTCCATTTTTGTGGCAGTTGGCACAGCACATTTACCTGGAAAAGATGGCATGATTCAATTGCTGAAAGACAAAGGATATACCCTCAGAAAAGTAACTCCTTCTTTTGAGCATCAAATTGCGGCGAACTATAAAGAGAAGAAAGCGGATCAGCAATGGTACGAATTTCAATTGCCACAACATGGTTACCGTGTACACATGCCCGCAAAACCCCACAGCACTGCCGAAAAGGAAGGGTATTTTAAGATTCATCAATACCCAGATGTAGGCACCAACGATGTATATACCACCTATTGCCTCGATTATAGCCACCTCAATCAGCCCTTTTCTGAAAAAGAACTAGAGCGAAAAATCATCATTTCATTACTGCAATCTGCCGATAGCAATAAGTTTGAAGGGAAGCAACCGATCGAAGTAGCCGGCGTGAAAGGCATTGAGGCCAAAATCAAAAAATCCGATGGGCGTTATTTTCGCGCACGACTCTACTATCCGCCTCAAAAAGTTATTGTGCAACTGCTCACCTGCGAAGAAGAAAAGCTATATGGCATTGATGCCGAACGTTATTTCAACTCTTTTCAACTATTAGAAAAACAAGCCTATACCGAAGTAGCATCAAAGGGTGTTCAGGTGAATAGTGAAGCTGGCGCATTTTCGGTCACCTTCCCGCGTAACCCGATGTACGTCTTAACTTCTGAGGATATTCCAAAACACGAGGATGAATTCACGTATAAATATCATTTATTCATCAATCAGAATATTCCCACAGGAAACGAGTTTACCATTCGATATAACGATAATCCCTTAGGTTATTTACATCGAGACGATTCGCTCATCATCAGTGAAGGGAAGATGAATCATTTTTGGTTTCGAAATGATACCACATACAACCTTTCCCTTAGAGATTATCCAGGGAAAGCCTATCACTACCGCGATGGGAAAATTCGAGAGCAAGTATACGTTCGAGGAAATCGTGTATATTCTGTATCTGCGAAAGTATACGATAATCAAGATTCCATGGCATTGGAACAGTTTTTTGATTCCTTTCAATTCACAGATTATGCCCCCAGTACCTTCGTGACGCATCATGCGAAAGCTGATGGCTTTGAGGCGGAGTTTCCACAAACACCCACCATTTCCAACGATACCTTACTCAAAAAGTATGGACGCTACCGAGGGATTGACTACATCAAAGAATACCGTGCAAGTGATCCTAACAATGGCAATGCTTATTACATCAAAATCAATAAACTATCTGATTATTACTATTCGCCCAATGCCGACTCACTTTTTCAAAGTATTGTGGAGCATTACATCACAGCGGAGGATCAAATCGTTTCGCAAACGGCATTCAAACAACAAGGAGTAATTGGAAAGGATTTCTTTATTGAGCAACATGCCGTAAATGTCAAACTGCGCTTACGCATCTTCTTAAAAAATCGGGAGGTATATGTACTAGCGGCTTACCTTGCGCATGAGAGTCTAGCTCATACCAACGCCCAAAACTTTTTTGAGCAGTTTCATTGGGAGAAAGATCCAGAAGAATCCATTGAGGCTGATTTATTTGAGCCTAAAGCCACTCAATTATTAGCAGATATTCATCATACCGATTCCATTACACGCTTTCGAGCAAGGAAAGCCCTCGCATTCTATGATTTTCAAGAGAAGCACATTGATGCGATTTTATCTGCACTGAGAAACACTTATGCCGACGATCAGAAACATTATGGCAATACACGCTCACGATTGATTCGATTATTTCGTCAGATTGATTCGCCACAGCTCGTTGAGCAATTAGAAGAAAGTTTTCAAGCAGTGACTCCCTATGCCAACTTACAAGCTACGGTGTTGCGCGAGTTGACGGGCATTGGTAACGAAGAAGCATTAACCGCTTTCTTCAAATTAGCCAATCAAATGCCAACGGATACTGAAAGCTTGCCTTATCAGTACTACATGTTTGAGCCTTTCTTTGATTCGTTGGCATTAAGTAAAAAGCATTATGGAGCATTAATAGATTTGGCAAAACAAGGACTTTTCCAAGCCGAAATTTTCCGACTTTCCTCTGAGCTGCTGTTGCAAGACTCCACGATGTTTGCGTTTTTAGGGAACTACCAAACCGATTTTCACCAGCTACTAGACGCAAAGATTGTGGCGTATAATAAAGCAAGTACGGAGGAAGAAAGGGATCGCATTTTAGGCCCACTGCCTAACCTGATTCAATTGGTAGAAGATTTGGGTAATGGTGCCAATTTGGTTGATTTGATGGATGATTTAGCCGATGTAGAGGAACCGTTACTACAGGAAAAAGCCATTTACATTTTACTCTCGAATGGGCAAAAAGTACAAAAGCGTAACTTAGAACAGTTGCAAAACCATTTACCCGAATGGTACAGCTTATTAAAAAAATTACACCAGCATAATTTGCTAGGACTCATTCCTGCTAAATACATTTCTCAAACCAAAATTGCAAAAGCAGCTTTTCATCAATACCTCCAAGAGCAAGAAAGTGCTCCTGAAGTAGTCGAATTTATAAAGACTGAAAAGCTCCGATATCAAGGCAAGGATGTAAATGTGTATGTGTACAAATTTAAGTTTGATGCAGAAGATGAAGCTTGGCATTTGGGAATTTGTGGCCCACAGCCTTTGGACGCACATCAGTATGATTTTAGTAATGAGTTTACCAGCATTAGCTGGCAAGACTATGAAGAAAGCATGCTCGACACCCAAATCAATCGCTTAGTATACCGTTTAAAGTATCGTTAACTGTACGTTAGCTCACTTTCAAGCATCTTATCAACTTCTCATTGAAAGTCATGTTACTTGTAATGAGAAGTTTTACGTTTACCGTTAAAGTGGTATATTGTTATTCATTAGGCTTATGCACCAAACTCATGACTTATGAAATACGTATTTTACTTCCTTTGCATCACATTACTCAGTGGTTGTGCCCCAAACTCTTCTCCTACTGTTGATAAAGCTCAAGAAAAAGAAGCCATTTGGAACGCGGTAAAACAATATGCTACGCTTATGCAACAAGGCAAATATGCGGAAGCGCTTCACAGCATGTTTCCTTCCGAATACATCGTTGTGAATGCCAAAGGTTATCAAACTACCTATGCCGATACGGTTGCCAAGCGGTCAATGCAATACCTGCAAGCCTATCAAGTGCGTTATGAGACGTTTGAGCCCCTACCCGATCCCATCATCGAAATTTCAGAAGCTGGCGACATGGCCTATGCCATTGCCCAAATTAAAATGGAGATTGTTTCCGTAGATACTGCGGGCAATGAACAACGCGAAGAGCGTTTACCTACTTTTTTTGCAGCATTAAAGAAGAAAAATGGCAAATGGGAGATTGCCGTAAGCTCGCAATATCGAGAATAATCGCGCTCCTATTCCACATGGAATGCAGCGAAAACGCATACAAAGTTTAATTTATAGAAAACGTTATATGAATTATAAATTAATAAAAACAAAAGTCACCTTCCTGTAGTTAGCATTAAGAGCGTAAAGCTCTGGCTTAATATTTGAAGCATAAATGCCAAGAAACAGCCAATTCTATCAAGTATTGTAAGGTTTTTGACCAGAATCCTATGTCATCTTACAAAGATTTTGTATTATTGTAAACTGTTTATTTGCTCAAGCGGTTATAGGAAGGTAGGTCTTATTATTTTTTCATGTGAGCCCATGCGATTAAAACATTTCAATCTCCAGTTAGGAACTCAGATTCTAAAATCATTCAGTGATGAATCCCGAATACGAATTATGCATCTGTTATACAAAAATAAAGAGATGTGTATTTCAGATATTGAAATGGTATTAAACTTTACGCAAACAAAGACCTCTCGACACTTGATCTATTTAAAAAATGCGGGCTTAGTTTCTTTCCGAAGAGTAGATCAATGGACATATTATTCCATTAAAGAAGAAGTTGCTGATTTTGTAGAATACCTTTATTCCTACCTCGATAAAGATACGCAACTCCAGAAAGATTTAGAAGCATACAAAACCCTTTACAATAACGGGCAACTTGCGGTGTGTAAACTGCACAACAAAAAGTGGGAATACCACTTTTAACAGCGTACCTTTTCCCTACTACATTCCTTTTCAATTTTCGACCCAATGTGCAAACGTTGGCTTTGGAATTCCCAATCCTTTTTTGGTTCTTAGCATATAGGATTAACATCACCTTAAAATAAGTAATCAAAAAGTCCCATTCCATGTCAAAGATTGCACTCAGTATTTATTTAAAGCCCACTTTTTGCTGCATTGGATTTGTTAATGAGGAGGGAAACTGTTTAGGAAGTGAGGAATTTGAAGGAAATGCATTTACCGCCGCAGAACTTATCCCAATTTGTGAGCAACTTCAAACCACCTTTAAAGTGGTCACTTTTCATACCATTGGTTTAGTAGTTACTGAGGCTGTTGAGGACGAGCACTTATCCACAAAGTTAGCAGACTATTTTCAGGCACCAGTGCATGTACAACGATCAGGATCAGCCCTCGCTGCTTATGAACATAAATGGGGACATGCTACTGAAGAGGCAAACTTTATGGCGATTACCATTCATTCTTCCATTGATGGAGGTATTATACTAAATGGCCAAGCTGCCCAAGGAAATCAAGGACTTGCAGGTTCGATCGCTCACTTACAAGTACATACTGCTGGTTATGAAGGCACTACTTTAGGGGAACACCTTTCTCAAGAAGGCTTAACACGAATGGCATTACGCGTGTTGGCAAACTCAACAAAAGACAGCAGTTTACGCACACATACACCACAAGCCCTCACAGCTACTACCATTATTGAAGCGGCACTTGCACAAGATGAGCTGGCAAATCATGCCATTAAACAATTAGGAGTCATCTTAGGACTAAAACTATCTGACATGGTTACCTATTTCAGTCCCAAATACTTTATCATCAGCTCATTTTCAAAAGCATTTTCTGACTTGTTGGTGAAAGCCGCTGCTCCCATCATGGAAGCCAATCTATTAGCCATTTTTAAGGGCAAAATTGATATACTTACCTCAAAATCAGAAGGAGCGCAACAACTCGTCTTACAGGCTGGAGCAGCAGCATTTTAATTCATGCACTTGCGTGATTGATTATTTCTCACATGCCAAACTCAGCATCTTCTTCCGATCAAAACTTCGGAATCGGAACGGCATTTTCTGGATCATGGTCATCCAGTTTTGTACTGATCGGGGAAAAGTGACCGTCTTTCCATTGCGATGTTCGAAGATGAGTGCATCGTCCCGATCGCTAAAATAGGCATCACTAAATTTACCAAAGTCAATCTTATGGATTTTACCGCCTACATGAACTTCAAAGCCCAACGAGCTCATTTGCTCAATACGCGCATTCGCTTTAAAGGTGACATTGGCTGTTAACGCTTCTTCATCACGTTGGTAACGCAAGTTTTCAGAAGTATATTGACTCCCACTTGCTTCTGCCAAGATTTTTTGCAATAACGCCTGATCAGATAGTTGAGGGGAGCTTTCATAACTTTCCACTTCATAGCGGGTTTTCGCTTCAACTGAAGGAGTATTTTTCATCTCTTCTACAGCTGTCGTTTTGGGCTCAAGCGAATCTGCTTCAACTTCTTCTAATTCCGATATTTCTTCGGAGTCTTCAGCTGAACTATTCCCCATAAACTTTGCGCGCATCTGATTAATTTCTGATACCAGCTCTTTGGCTTCATCATAATCTATGCCTGTCAGTTCAGAAAAATCCTCAGTAGTCTCGCTGTCTTTTGTATCCTCAATTTTCATATTCGAAAAATCACCAAAGTCTTCTGGAATTCCATCCATCAACGCATTCCAATTGGCATAGGTGTTAGGGAATATCTCATCAGCCAAATTTTTATAAATGAGTAAAATCCCCGCCTGATCTCCCATTTGACGAATTTCCTTCAGGTTCGACCAATACACATGACTTCCTGATAAGTGATCATTATCAAATATCACAAAGCCATTGTCATCGATTTCCTTAATTAAGCCAGTAGCCGTAATTATGCCCATTTCTTCTTTGCTGATGGGCACATTGAGAATGGTAGGGTAGCGTAGTACGTGATTTCCTTGAGGTTTTGCCATAATAAATTTGTGTTTAATAATGCTTCGTTGTTCTAAAGATGAAATTTATTTTTGAATACAGCAACTCATTCCTGCGTGTCTTTTTCTATTTTGTAGGATCAAAATCCTTTTCTGTTAGCCAAGTTCTACACTAAATTGAATCACATGAAAGCCAAGTATGATAAAATAGGGATTCATTACAATCAAACTCGGACAGCTGATCCTTACCTCCTAAGCCGATTATACGAGTTACTGGAACCAACTGCCAGCGGTACTTATATCGATATCGGTTGTGGGACGGGGAATTACACCATTCCCTTAGCAGAAAAAGGACATCGTTTCATCGGCATTGATCCGTCCGAAGAAATGCTAGAAAAAGCCAAAAAGCGGACAGGAAGTATTCAATGGCTACAAGGTGTAGCAGAAGCGATCCCGTTACAAGATCATACTGCGGATGGGCTTATAGCTAGTTTGACCATTCATCACTGGACGGATTTAGCCAAAGGCATTCAAGAATTACATCGAATACTCAAACCAGCAGGCAAGCTCGTCATTTTTACCGCTACTCCCCAACAGATGGAAGGGTATTGGCTCAACCATTACTTCCCACAAATGCTGGCCGACTCCATAAACCAAATGCCCAATTT
The DNA here is from genome assembly GCA_049600855.1 of Flammeovirgaceae bacterium. Classification (GTDB taxonomy): domain Bacteria; phylum Bacteroidota; class Bacteroidia; order Cytophagales; family Flammeovirgaceae; genus JBMYQA01. The sequence goes on from JBMYQA010000038.1 coordinate 25,506, forward strand.
TGAATTGATCGAGCAGTGTATGCATCAAGTCGGTTTTAAGCATGTAGTAAGCGAAAAGTATTTCATCAAGCACGATTTGCAAGATCATTTCTTATATGTAGGCAAACACCGCCCACAACTCTACCTCAGTCCACAGATTCGAAATGGAATTTCCTCTTTTGCGGCTTTAGCCAATGCAGAAGAAGTAAAAATTGGTTTAGCTCGGTTGGAAAAAGACATGGCTTCAGGGAAAATTGAGGAAGTAATTGCTTCCTATAAAAATGAAGATGGAGACTATTTATTTCTAGTAGCAAAAAAGTAAGTAATACTCAGCTATTTTTTTCAACTCAGCTATTTGAAATTAAGAATCTATCCTCTATACTTGCAGTCCTGTTTAAAAACAGCAGGGTTTACCTCAAGCCCAGGTGGCGGAACTGGTAGACGCGTTGGTCTCAAACACCAATGGTAGCAATACCGTGCCGGTTCGATTCCGGCCCTGGGTACTTTTTTACGTTTTTCGATCATTAACATACGTATTTAGCCTGTTTAGGGCATTTTTTTCACCGAGGTTGTTTCACATTTGTTTCACACCTCCTAAATCGTAGTGTTAATGTTTTCCGCATCAGTAAAAACGATCTTTAGATTATCGAAGGATGGAGTAAAGGCAACTCCATGCCTTCAGGTAATCATCTCCAGAAAAAAGATGAGTCAAAGCCTCAAATTTTCTTGGCCTGCCAATAAGATTGATCGAGAAAAAGGCCGGGTTAAGGGAGGGCATAAAAATGACAAAGAGGCATCCTACTATAATGCCATTATCATCACTCAAGAAGCCAAGGCCAATGATATCATTAAACATTATTTATTGTTAGGTGAACCGCTCACATTAGAGCTTTTCAAACTGGAGTTTTCCAGAAAGTTCTCTAAAAAAGATTTCATTGGTTATGCCAAACACAAAATTGCTGAGCGCTACAAGTACGGTCAGATTGGTGATCGTACCTGGAGCATGAGTCTAAAGGCTTTGGATTGGCTTACACAATTTACCAGCCCCATAACTTTTGCTCATTTGACACCGCAGCTGCTTGCTCGATTTGATCAGTTTATGATCGATCAAAAGCTTGGCGTAAATACACGCGCGATCTACCACTCTAAGATTAAGACTTACATCAATTGGGCAATTCGGGAAAAGCTTACTAAAGAAAATCCCTATCATGATTTTCAAGTAAAAACTAAGGAGACTGAACCCAGCCCATTAACTAAGGAAGAATTAGAACGGTTGTGGGATATACGGCACGAGTTGCCTGGTAATTTCCGTATACCCATAAACATGTTTTTGTTTGCCTGTTTTACAGGTGTGCGGATTTCTGATTGTAAGGCTGTTAGCTGGGACGATGTGGTGGGGAATGAATTGTGCTACTGGCGAATTAAAGGCCAATTGCATAAGCCTAAGTTAGTGCGGGTTCCCTTAATTTCTAAGGCATTAGAAACGATTGACAACCAAAGCAAGAAGGGATTACTATTTCCCGACCAGGAAAGCGAGCAAAGCATTAACCGTAAACTCAAGAAGGTTATGAAGCGGTTGAAGATCAAAAAACACGTAACATTTCATGATGGACGTGCAACATTTTGCACATTACTGGGCGAAGCTACTGGAGGCGATGTATTGGCTGTAAAAGAAATGGCTGGACATTCTAAAGTAGCGACAACCATGAAATACATTAAAATTAGTGATCAGCACCGCAAAGATCAGATTGGTAAATTAAACAGCCTATTTTAATGTCTGTTTGAATTTGATCAATTCATCAGAAATGATGTCGCGAATTCGTTGATCAAAGGATTTCCAGAAATCATCTATGTTACTATCATAGATGATTCCTTTCCTTTCTAGCTCATCTAAGCGTCGGTTATGCCCTTCAAGGGTATTCACTTTTAACTCCAAGCTTCTTACTTTATCCTGAAGCTTGTTAAACTTGGTGTGGAGATCCTTTAGGAAGAATCCCACAATTAATGAAAATATCGGAGTAATATAGGGTAATAAATCATCCATGTTGCTCTTGCCATGTAATCATTTCTTGCTGTATTGCTTCACGACCTGCTGCGCTTGTGTCGTGATTAACAAAAATTGTGTGCTCGGCTGCGCAAATGAGCTGAGCGCCTGCTGGTGCTTCAAATGTTTTTTGTACGGTAGCGCTTTTGTATTCAATTACACAAAAATCGCCATCATTGGAATCTCCAGTATACTCCTTTAAACCCGTTTGTGAATTAATGACTCCTACAATCATAATAGTACAGTTCCGCCTTTTGCCACGATTGAGACAATGTTTGTATTTGTGCTTCCTCCAGTGGGTGATGTATTTCCCGTAAAGTTCACGGTTGCTGCGGTTGACGTGCTATTGTCATCCAATTGCTGGAAGAAAGAATTGGCTCCAACTTCATCAAAATTGTTATTATTCATCCTGAAGTCAGAAAGATTGTCTAACCCAACACTACCCAAATTAATCGTGTCTACATTACAACTATTTAACCAGTACAGTGTCGGGTGACTGTTGTTAGAATGCGACACGCTTGTAATGTCTGGATTAGTAGATCCATAAAACTTCCCCGATATATTCAACATCGTTAAGTCTATGTCCCCTTGTAAATCATTGTTGCGTATGTTCAGGTCGCCAATGTTCTGAGTTGCCGTTGGAAATGTAATACTTGTAAGACTTGAATTCTCATAGGCTCTAAGCGACCCTGTGAAAGTGCCGCTAGTCAAATCAAGCGTGCCTGCAAGCCCCGTTTGCCTCACTTCAAAAGAAGTGAAAGTATTTGCATTCGAAAACGCAATGCTTGTTAAATTGGGATTGATTCGACAGTTGAACGCGCCATTAAACGTAATTTCTGATAAATCAAGCGCTCCCACTATCTTGCAACTGTCTAGTGTTAAAGATACTACTTTTGAGGCATCTTTAATTTGAATCTGGTTTGTGGCTCCATTAAGGCTACTGTTCGAGGTGTTCAGCGAATTGTTCTGAATTTCTGTACCGTCAGGCATAACCCATGTTACGGTTGAAGCATCTGAGGTGGTGAGGCTTGCGGTAAAATTTCCGTCTGTAGCTGTATCCCAATTGGTGTAAAACATCAATTGCTTTGGCCTGTCAAACATACTCGAATTGCCAAAGATTCTACCGCCTTTAAATCCTATGATCCTATTCATCTATAAACGCCCAGGTAACGTGACAACTTTTGGAGGTTGCCGTTAAAAACTCTAGTTTAAATCGGGCATCAACGGTTAGCCCAATTTTATCGGTGCCGATGCCAAAGGGCTTGTACGGCTCCAGAATCATTTGCCCTCCCGTTTCGCCAATCGTTAAGCCGATGTTAGCATCTGACTGGTTATAGAATACGATTTCATTCGCATTCTTAGAATCAATGGATTCCTGATCGGTAGTGTACACATTTGACGTTAACTTGATCCTTGGCATAAAACTACTTAAAAACTACTTAATTGAAATTCCTATAATTGCAAGCGCTACTAGTGAAGAAACAAAGGCCAAACCGCGTTTACTCTGCTTTTCTTCCTCTATAGCCTCATGGATTGTTCGCCCAGCCACTCCTTTGGTAATGTAATCCTCAAACACATCAAAAGAGGATTGACTGATCCCGTTACCTTTCCAAATTGCCAGTTTTGAGCGGTTATCCAAGTGAATAAAGCTGTCATAGATGCCAAAGCCATTAAAACCTGCCTCAACTCCCGCCTCAATGATTTTTACACGGGCTTGTTCCCTCGCAAACTCAGGCAGACCAATATCAGCCGCACGGCCATTTAGGTGGAGAGAACCCCAACGCGGTTTTTGATTAAGCTCTGCATAAATTTTAGCATGGTGCGCACGCGTACGAAAACCACTATTCACAACAAACGGAATACCCGCGCGCTCACGCGCTTCATCAATCATCAGCATGAACTGATCTTGCATTTCATCTTTTGCGCTACCAGGTTTATCTGGCGAGTCAAATTCTGCGTATGTGAAGTGTCTCAGTTTAACCATTGGTACCAAATATAATGATGGCCATCTCCTACGATGGGGTGTGATTAGTACCAATAGCTTCTTTGATCTGGGCGGCTCCTGCGGAGCTGAAGAAAAATACTGGTACTAACGAATTGCTTTTACTCGGTTTTGATGTAGTTGGGCTTATGCTTGCCTTTTACATGCAAATAGGCCAATTGCGCAAGCAAATCAGCTTCCGATTCTTTTTTGATCTTTAGTTGACTAGCGATCAATTGGGAACTGAGTTTATGAATAAGTGAGTTAATAATTGCCTCTGGCAAATCTCGGATACCTTCCATAAACTGATTAATCACCGTTTCGCTTTTGGCGTTTCCGTTTATTTGGATGAAGTTAAGCTTTCGGATGTGGGCGGCTAACAATTTTAGATACCCTTCATTTCTCTCAATTTTAAATCGGATCTCTTTAATTGCTTTTTCTTCCAACTCATCTGCCTTCTCTTTGAGTGCATTTTCTAACCCTTTTTCTTCGATTAACTGAGCCAGTGTTGCGGGTACTTGATAGTACAATAGTGTTTTGCTAAGATCAATCGAATGATCCAGCGCAGCCGCTCTAACCATGGTAACAATGGCGATTGGCTGCCTTGCAGCCTTAATCACTAGCTTAATAATCATCCTGATTAACCTAGAATGCAATAAATTTCTGATGAACTTTTTCATTGTTGACTCTCGTAAATTTTATAGCCGATAAAACCTGCGGCTGATAATGATAAAATAATGATGCCTGCTTTAAGACCTTTGCCAATGCCTGATCCTATACTAGCAAACACTCCCGTTTGCTTTTCTTGAAGCTGTGCTCCTGTGTGCAATATTTCTCTTGCTAGTTCAGGATCCCATTCAGATACGATTTGTACTCTCTCAAGAGTTTCATCATAATCTGATGTGGTTTGATCAATGTAAAGTGCAACCAAGCTACTAACGGCCACGATACCGACCACTGCTACAATCGGCCAAACTAGTACTGCTGGAATAGCCCCCATGTTACCCATGCCGTTTGTGTCTGGCGCTATATAATCAGCCCATAAACTTGAAAACCATTCGGCCACCTGACCAGATAACTTTTGCGCCTTTCCTGCTAAACTATTGTGGTATGCGTGTTGTCGTGCATTATACTTTGCACTTAATTCTTCGATTGCTGCACGCATCTGAAAATACTCCGCCTTTTGCCACTCGTTTAGATACCACCACTGATTTTCCCAGCGATTTGCCATTAAGCGTTTCATGATGCCAAGACGGGCAAAAATCTTGGCATCCGCATTTAGCATTCGCTGGAATTTAGCTTCATCGCTCATGATTACTAGGGGGTAAGCTTACTTCTCTTTGATTTTCTTTGCTTTTTCAAGCTTTTTTTTCTTATCGCTCTGTTGCTTATTATAAGCCTTGAGCTGCTTTTGATATTCAGCTTCTTTTTCATCTCGGTCTTTCCCCCAAGCTTCTACAGCTTTTAAGTAGTTCTCTACTTTTTGCGCTGTCTTTTTGCCTTTAATAGTAGGCTTCTTTTTCAACTTTTTGCGCTTTGGTTTCCTCAATTCTGCCATTTCCTTACAAATTAGTGTTAACTAAACTTTTAACTATAGTTCTGAAGCTTCTAGATTTTTTAAGCTTTTGGGTGAATTTGTTCATCGTTTCTGA
>JBMYQA010000039.1:0-30748 GCA_049600855.1 Flammeovirgaceae bacterium
TACTAACTCTACAAACAACTTCAGAATGTTAAATAATTTAGTTTACACAGTACTAATACACTGTCCGTTAAATTTTTTAATACGATTCTAAAATGGAGTTTGAATAACTTTTTTAGGCTGATTATCAGCTATTTGTATGAACAAGGCAGTGCCTTGTCCCAACCATATAACTATTAAATAATTTATAAGACAGTCTACAAAACAAGTTCTTCTATTAAAAACACGAAAGTAATCGGTGATGTTTCAAAACCGCTTTCTATCGTGAGCTTTTTATCAAGAATTAAGAGATTATAACGGTTTATCCCTTTATTTGCATCACCCTAACTGATGACACAGAAGTTAAATTAGTGATAAAACTCAAAAGTTTCTAAGCGCATGCTGAATTTCCGTGAAGATTTTCGAGAAAGAGTGTTAACGATGAACGCTTCCGATTTCGATCAACTTGCACTCGAAGCATTCGCTTATCAGGCCAAACACAATCCCGTTTACGCTCAATACATTTCCCATTTAGGGATTTCCATTCCCAATGTGAGAGATTACACCCAAATCCCTTGCCTCCCCATTGCGTTTTTTAAAAATCATGACGTATTGTGTGATGGAGTGATTCCTGAAAAAACCTTTGAGAGCAGTGGTACTACTGGACAAATCACGAGTAAACACGCGATAGAAAGCTGTAAATTCTACGATTTATTGGCAGAACGCATATTTAATGAGCAATATGGCGCTTTAGCCGACTATGAAATTCTTGCGCTGCTTCCCTCCTATTTGGAGCGAAAAAATGCATCACTTGTTCATATGGTTGACAATTTTATCAGCAAGTCAGGCAAAAATTCAGGATTTTATTTGTACAACCAAAATGAGTTGGCCGAAAAAATCATCGAATTAACCGATAGACCGTGTAAGGTAATCTTAATTGGCGTTACTTTTGCTTTATTAGATATGAGTGCGGCATTTCCTACTTCACTCAAGGATGGAATCCTGATTGAAACAGGAGGAATGAAAGGCCGCAAAAAAGAAATGATTCGGCAAGAAGTGCACGAATTACTCAAGAAAGGATTTGGTGTAACACAGGTGTTTTCTGAATACGGTATGACAGAATTAACTTCTCAAGCCTATGCTGGAGCAGACAGCAATTTCCAGATGCCCTTTTCCATGAAAGTTTTACTTCGCGAAATCAACGATCCCTTTACGCCAATTCAAGCATTTGGACGTACAGGAGCCATTAATGTGATTGATTTGGGAAACATCCATTCTTGTTGTTTTATTGAAACAAAAGACATCGGTTCATTAGTAAACACACACACCTTTCAGGTGCTTGGCAGGATGGATAATTCAGATGTAAGGGGTTGTAACCTCATGGTAATTTGAGTAAAAATCATGCTCTTTTTCACAATAGTTGTTTAAACAGCAATGAGGGAGATTACCACAACATCCTAAAAAAGTACAACGAATTGCTGTTTTCCGCGATGTTTTTTTCAAAATGTTATTATAATGCGATTGAGTAATCCGCATTTTATATAAATTTGTAGTATCAGTTAGTAACCCTAAAATTTAGTATCATGAAAGTAAGAATTGCGGTCTTGGCCTTGTTGATCTTTGGCATGTCAGCTTGTGCTTACAAAACTTGCCCTACTTATGCAAAGAAAGACGTGAAGAAAGTGGAGCAAAAGCAGAACATGTAAGTAGTAAATAGCCAACCTAAGTAGTAGACTTTACCAAATCTAGAACGGATTCTTTTACATATAATATCAAGCCCAATAATTTTCTATTATTGGGTCGAAAGCGATCATTCTTCAATGTTCGCTTTTTTGCTTTGTAGGGAGTGTGCTGTAAGCCCTTTTTCATTTAAATTTAGGGTTGTCCAAAATGGTTCGTTTCGGGATGAGAAAAAGTTACTGGTTTCAATATTTTATCAGCTAGAAGAAACTATTTTAGACAACTCCTTTGTAATACAGATACCGCTCTGCTATTTTTCATTGTTATTTTAACTGATCAGTTAAGTATTTTGAGACACGACTAATATTATGGATTGGATCATCGTTTTGGCATTAATTATATTTGGCGTAGGCCTTATGCTCATGGAATTCATTTTTATTCCAGGCACTACCGTTGTTGGCTTTGTGGGTTTAGCTTGCGCAGCACTAGGCATTTATTGGGCTTACGAAAAGTTTGGCGTAATTGCAGGTACGAGTGTGCTTTCGGTAAGCATGTTAGTCACCCTTGGCGGACTGTATTATGGATTAAAATCGGGGATGTGGGAAAAGCTATCGCTCAAGAATAAAATTACCAGTAAAGTCAATGAAGACCAATTGCTTCCCATTGTTGGCGAAGAGGGCAAAACCATTTCTGCCCTACGACCAAGCGGTACTGGGGAATTTAATGACCAATTGTATGAAGTGTTAACTTTTGGCGGCTTAGTGGATGCAGGGAAAAAGATTCGCGTCATTAAGGTGGAAGGCCGAAAGATTTGGGTAGAAGCCTTGCCTGATGAGTTGCAAGAAGGCTAAATATTATTTGTATTTTTAAGTCATCTCAATAGTTTAATAAATGTAAACTATAACCTCAAAAGGTTATACACTTTCAAAAAGTCCTATTTACTTAAAAGGAAACTAATCCAAGTTTTTCATACACCTACTAATCTTGATATTTGAGTATAAGAAATATAAATTGCAGATTTGTACAGGTAACATTCATCAAGCAAGTTTGAGGGAATAATAAGCATTAGAATTAATGACAGAACAAAAACCAGGACTATTTGGAATTAAACACTCTAACCGAGATTTTACGCAAAAAAATACTTGGGGTAAAAACCAGTTTAATTCCTCTTTCCCAGCTTCACTTTCTTCTTATCTACATTTTAAAGGTCTTGATAATATTTACCTCACTCTAAATAAGAACTTAGAAGTAGTACACACCCAAATCTCTACGCCAAAACTTTTTGGTTTAAATCCAAACTCAGATGATTTATTTTATTCATTTGAATCTGCATTTACACCTTATGAACAATTATTAGTTGGACATTTACCCAGAGTTGATTTAGTTACTCAAAGTAAGAAAAATGGATATGCATTAAAGCCGCTAGAGATAAAATTAATGGCACTGCCAGATAACTCTACTTGTACACTTTCAGAAGATAAATATGGGACTGAAATTGTTATTAGACCTGATACTATTGTTTACCTTGCTTGTAGCATTGCTTTTATTTTCAGAAATAGTTTAGATGATTTAAAAGATCACTTTCACTATGAGTTTTCAAAAATTACAGATTGGACAGAAGGTAAATCTGTGTGGTCATTTATCCCTCATATGCTTGAAACAATTGATAGCATTACGCTTTCAACCTTAGATAAGCAAGAACCTATTCTAATGCAACCCATCTGGAAAACACAAGGTAAAACTCCAACTCTTAGCGAAAATTGCCTTGATGTATTCATATGGTCAAACTTTGCATTCCTACAACTTTTTTTAGATGTTGCACGTGGTGAGCTCTCATCAAATAATCGTATTACAAGACAAATTAGAACTATTATCTGGCTGTTTAAAATGCTCTATGATTTTTCAGAAAATGGGCAATTCAATCATGCTCAAATTATTGATCAACTTTCTTACAATACCAAAAATGATAAAGCATTTGCAGTAAGTGGAAGGATTACTCAACCCTATATGGCTTGTGATGAATTAACCAAACCAAGAATTACAAAAGATGAAATTAAAGGGATTATTCTAGGAGGTGGACAAAACTTACTAAGTCCTGAAAGGAGATTTGACGCAATCATCTATAACTCACCTGAACTTTTTGGATAAATGGAAATACAAAATATAAAAACTGTTGATTTATTTTCAGGCGGTGGAGGCATGTCCCTAGGATTTCAGAATGTAGGCTTTCCAATTATTGCAGCTTTTGATAATTGGAAACCTGCCATTGATGTTTATAAGGATAACTTTAGCCATCCAATTCATGCGTATGATTTAAGTACTGAACAAAGTAAAGCATTTATAAAAAAATTAAATCCTAACTTAATTATTGGGGGGCCTCCTTGCCAAGACTTCTCCAGTGCTGGTAAAAGAGACGATACATTAGGACGTGCTGACTTAACCATTGCCTATGCCCAAATCATAAGTAGCATTCAACCTGAGCTATTTGTGATGGAAAATGTTGAGCGGATAAAGAAAAGTAGAATTTTAAAACAAGCAATTCAAATTTTTAAAGATGCCAATTATGGTTTATCCATGGAAGTGCTCGATGCCAGTTTATGTGGTGTACCTCAAAGCAGAAAACGCTTTTTTTTAGTTGGCAGATTAAAAGAAACTGATGGTTTTTTAAATCCATATTTCCAGAAAAACCTCTCGAAAAAATCAATGACAGTTTATGACTATTTAGGAGATTCCCTAGGCACAGAATATTATTACAGGCACCCCAGAAGTTACAAAAGACGTGGGGTATTCAGTATTCATGAACCTAGTGCTACCATTCGTGGGGTTAATAGACCAATACCGCAGGGGTATGTTAAACATGCAGGTGATCCTGTCGAAATAACGGAAGGAGTACGTGCACTATCTACAATTGAAAGAAGTTATATCCAAACTTTTCCTAAATCATTCATATTTAAGGGCACCAAGACAAACCTTGAACAAATTATTGGAAATGCAGTTCCTGTAAAGCTAGGTGAATTTGTTGCAAAATGTATGTCGGAATACCTGAAAGACAAGGCTCAAAATACACAAAAGATCAACCAACAATTAAGCTTACTATTTGATCGTTAGTATTTCTTTCTGGCATACACTTAAAATTAATTTGTATTAAAATGACTTGATTTCTCTTCCAGTGCCCTACCCCAAACGAGTCGCGTGTTGAAGCACTTGCTCCCACCTCGTTAAGAAAAGATCGGTGTAGGCTTCGGGGGCTAAGCCATAATTACCAAGTGCCATGCCATCATTCCACTCGACTAGTGCAGTTGCTCCATTGAGTAATACGCCAAAGTCAATGCCATAACCCGCCGTACAGTCTGCCGATTGCTCGAATACGGCAACGGCTGCTTCAATCTCTTGCAGATTGGGCTCTACACTAGGATCGCCCTTGTAGTTCTTCACGCCTATGATTTTGGAATCATGCACATAAACGCGGTATTCTGAATACCAATCTACCACCTCCGAGCAATACAATTTTGTTTCAGGAGGCAGGTCATCGATGAGCTCCAAATCATCCTCATCTTGGAGCACAAAGCCTTTGAATAGTTTAATGTCGGTTTGGGGCTTGATGAAGATGTTGGGCACCGCCTCCCTTTCGCTTTGTGCCAACAACTCCCCAATGGTGCGCTCCCAAATTTCTCGTTTCAAATACGGGTTTAGACTCGTTGGGTAACAAGGCGGATTGTCCTCAAAGCCGATTTGCTTCAACACCGCTTTTAGAATGCCCAAATTGCAAGCCACTGCGGTATGTTTATTCAACTCCAAGCCCTCCTGATGAAAAGCTGCTGCGGAAAATAATTGATAGGCCACTCCTCGAGCTTCCAACACCCCGCAAATGTGCTGACGAGTGGGAATGAGTTCTCCGTCTTCGTGTTGAATGTATACTTTGGTAATCATGTGTGCATCCTTTTATGATGGCAGTTGTGGAACTGAATAGCTTCAAAAGGGGTCAAAAACTATTGTTCAATGGTATTAATAGTTTCAATCCTTTTATAATGGAATAACTTCAAAAGTCCAAACAAAAAACCACTAACGTGACTATTCATAGTTTCAATCCTTTTATAATGGAATAGCTTCAAAAGGCAAAGTAGAGACCTACGGCACAAACATCAAAGTTTCAATCCTTTTATAATGGAATAGCTTCAAAAGAACTTTGCTGTTTCGTTAGCTGCTGTCACAAAGTTTCAATCCTTTTATGATGGCCGCAGTGGAGCTGAATAGCTTCAAAAGTATCCATTCAAAACCTTAAGATCATGCGAAAGCGTTTCAATCCTTTTATGATGGCCGCAGTGGAACTGAATAACTTCAAAAGTAGCTGAAATTATCACGCTAATGACAATCAGTGTTTCAATCCTTTATATAATGGAATAGCTTCAAAAGTACCTATAAAGAAAAGTAAAAGTAAGGATGAATGTTTCAATCCTTTTATAATGGAATAACTTCAAAAGATGAGTTCTACTACGAAGGCGAGCGTCTAAGGCGTTTCAATCCTTTTATAATGGAATAGCTTTAAAAGAAAAAAGCTTGTCAGTGTAGTCGACCTATTCATGTTTCAATCCTTTTATAATGGAATAGCTTCAAAAGAGGTACATGAGTGCGTACAGTGACGCACGAGAAGGTTTCAATCCTTTTATAATGGAATAACTTCAAAAGGATTATTCGAATAGTCTCAACGAGGGTTTCAAGTTTCAATCCTTTTATAATGGAATAACTTCAAAAGTAGTGAAGGAGAAATCATGAATGGTGATGAAGTGTTTCAATCCTTTTATAATGGAATAACTTCAAAAGTTTTTTTCTAAGAGTGAGGTCATGAACTACAAGTTTCAATCCTTTTATAATGGAATAACTTCAAAAGTTGCAGGAATTGCGTCAATGGGGGCGTAAAAAGTTTCAATCCTTTTATAATGGAATAACTTCAAAAGTTTCTTATGTTTCCAAGCTGGCTGTGTATAAAAGTTTCAATCCTTTTATAATGGAATAACTTCAAAAGAGGCCTCTCCTTTAATTTATTGTAAATGAGTAAGTTACAACAATTTTATTAACATTTATTAAGTTAGTAAAATCACTACCTTAACACTTTAATAATCAAGTACTTTATTTTTCAAATCTGCGATTGCAGCGTGCTATAAGGTCTACACGCATCACTAAAAACAACTGCTTCGTATACCGTTGTACGTTCTAACGACTTTATTTGATTAACCGAATAGCCAATTTGTACTTTTTTTAGGCATTTTCTCTCATTACACGTCATCACATCAAAGAGCATGTTTACAAGGTAGTCATTTGCTCCTTTAAAGTCAAGCTCGTTTTAAGGTAAGTCCCCTAAAATGAAGCGCTCCACCACTTTGGGGAAATGTTCGTGTTCGAGTTTCAGCACTTTTTGGGCAATTTCACGGGCAGAATCTTCAGGCTGTAGGGCACAGCTGGTTTGGAAAATCACTTGGCCTTCATCGTAATGCTCATTCACAAAATGGATGGTAATGCCCGATTCGGTTTCTTGGTTGGCTTTCACGGCTTGGTGTACATTCATGCCATACATGCCTTTGCCCCCGTATTTGGGCAATAAAGCAGGATGAATGTTGATGATTCGATTGGGATAGGCTTTGACCATGTGCGCAGGCACCAACCATAAAAAGCCAGCAAGTACAATTAAATCAACCGCTTGTGCTTGGAACTGCGCCAACACCTGCGCGGGATCGCGAAACTCGGCTCTGCTGAAGGTATGCGCAGGCACGTCAAAACCTGCTGCTTTATCCAAAACGGGCGCATCTTTTTTATTCGACCAAACCGATAACTGTACCTCCGCATAATTTGCTTGTACGTGTTGGATGATTTTGACGGCATTGGAGCCTGTTCCTGAGGCCAAGATGGCAATGTGCATGGCGATGCTAGCTTTTGTTGGTAATGGATGCGAATTTAGGGGAATTCGCGGAGCTTTGGATAGCTTTCTTGATATTTTTCGTAGCGCATGTTAGGTAAAAATCATCATTAAAATTCCCGTTAGCATGAACCATTTGCAAAAGTTGCTGAGGTGTCGGTACGCACGCTTGGTATCTGCCCAATACAGTTTGTAAATGAAATAGGCGATGGGAATCGTCATGGCCGCAAAGTAATAGTTGAGTACCCATGAAGAAATCATGAACAACATCATTAAGGTCGCTACGATAAACATGCCTAAGATAATGAAGATGAACACTTTCGTTTTCCGAATTCCCCAAACGATGGGCAAGGTTTTACAGCCAAAATGCATATCGCCCCGCAAATCTTCCATGTCTTTGACAATCTCCCGAATGACGGATACGAAGAAGGCAAAAATGGCGAACATGTGTACCAACAAATTATTGGTATCGTACAAGGCATTGACCCCTTCAATAGCCATAACGGTCAAAAAAGCGACGCTGAGATTTCCCCAAAAAGGCATCCGTTTTAGCTGATTCGAATAAAGCCAGAGCCAAAATACGGCCACAAAACAGCCGACAAGTACTTTCCATCCCACGGGCACTACCCAATAAAAGTAAACACCAATGGCAATGCCAATCCCACTCAATACGATGTGCAAAGCCATGGCTCCGCGCCTCGACAAGCTTCTTCCAATCACCACACGGTCGGGCTTGTTGATGGTGTCAATTTTGATGTCGTAATAGTCGTTGATGATGTAGCCAGCCGCACCAATGGTAATGGTGGCTATGCTTAATAAAAACAAGTTAAAATCGGTTGCATTGGTGAGCCAATCTGCTTTGGGGCCGATCAAAAATAAGCGCACTAAGTATTGGGTAAACACCATAATCGCCAAATTCTTGAAACGAATGAGTTTCAAAAAGTCAGAGATGGTTAACTTATTTGGATTAATTGCGGATTCCATCTTTTCCTGTTCAAGTAGTTAAAGCAAGTTTCGTTCGTCCATGTCCACGCTGGCCTTATGCTATCCCAACCCTCAAGCCTGGTATTTGTTTTATTTTCTCAACAAATTCTGAAGTTGGGTTCACACGGTATTTTCTGGATAACATGTCTAGTTGAATGTTTTTAGTTTTATCGACCACTTTCATTTTCAATTCGCAGCTGCCTGTATTTTCTTCTACCAATTGGCTCACAGTGCTGACAGCCTCATCGGTTAAATCGGAGACATCAAGGGTAATCTTGACTTTAGAAATTTCATCCTTTGCCTCAGACAAGAGGGAAATAAACTGAGGGGATAATTCCCAATTACCCGGCTGGTTGTAGCGTTCTTTTACTTTTCCTTTGATGTACAGCGAGCTCCCCACAACAAGCAAATGGCGATACTTCATAAATACCTCTCCAAATGCAGCCAATCGCAACGTACCGTCAAAATCCTCAATGGAAAACAAGGCAAATTCATTTCCCGACTTGGATTGTCGTACGACCACTTCAGAAACAATCCCCCCTACTTTAATTTCTTTATTTTGATGATATTCAATCTTATTATACGGCGTACAAAATGCCTCAATTTCCAACTTAAATGGGTCCAAAGGATGGCCTGTTAAGTAAAATCCAACGACTTCCTTTTCAAATTTCAATTTCTCCAAATTCGGCCATTCCTCACACTCAGGAATTTTGGGTTTGGGCATTTCCACCCCCGAAGCAGCGCCAAAGAGCGAAACCTGCGCCGATTGCTTTTCCATTTGCGTATGTGCCCCAAACTTGATGATCTTCTCAATGCCGGAGCTTTGTTCTCCTGGCAAAATATGAAAATACTGTGCACGGTGCAGCTCTTCAAACGAATCAAACGCTCCTGCATAAGCCAAGCTTTCCATCGTTTTCTTGTTGGCCTTCCGCAAGTCAATGCGCTCTACAAAATCCCAAATATCCACGTATTTCCCATTTTCTTCGCGTTCTTCAATAATGGCTTCTACCGCTGCATCACCTGTTCCTTTAATCGCTCCTAGCCCAAATCGTATTTCCCCCTTATCGTTTACATCAAAGAACTTCCTCGATTCGTTCACATCGGGTCCCAACACTTTGAGTCCCATGCGCTTACATTCCTCTAAGAAGAAAGTAATTTTATCGATGGAGCCCATGGAGTTGCTCATCACAGAAGCCATGTATTCCGCAGGGTAATTGGCTTTGAGGTAGGCCGTTTGGTAAGCTACTACCGAATAGGCAGCCGAGTGCGAGCGGTTAAATCCATAGGCCGCAAATTTTTCCATGATGGCAAAAACCTGCTCCGCTTTCTTTTGTGAAATGCCGTGATGTTTCGCAGCACCTTCCACAAAAATGCCTCGCTGCCGCTCCATTTCCTCAATTTTCTTCTTACCCATCGCACGCCGCAACAAGTCTGCTCCTCCTAAGGAATAACCGCCCAAAATTTGCGCTGCCTGCATAATTTGCTCTTGGTATACCATAATTCCATAGGTATTTTTCAAGATTGGCTCCAGCAATTCATGTGGATATTCCACTTCTTCGCGACCGTGCTTTCGATTAATAAAGTTTGGGATAAATTGCAAGGGCCCTGGACGATACAAGGCGTTCATGGCAATTAAGTCTTCAATATTGGTGGGTTTCAATTCCTTCAAATACTTCTGCATGCCCACTGACTCAAACTGGAATGTGCCCACCGTTTCCCCTTTCTGATACAACTCCAAGGTTTTAGGATCATCCAACGGAATTTCATCCATGTCTAACTCAATGCCGTGGTTTTGCTTCACCCGATCGACTCCCCCCTTGATGATGGTGAGGGTTTTCAATCCCAAAAAGTCCATTTTCAACATCCCCGCATCCTCAATCACTTTTCCATCAAACTGGGTTACAAATAAATCGGCATCTTTGGAGGTACAAACGGGAATGTATTCCAACAAATCATCAGGAGCAATAATTACCCCTGCCGCGTGAATTCCCGTATTTCGGACGGAACCTTCACAAATTTGCGCCAAACGCATGGTTTCGCCCTGCAAATCGTTTTTCTTGCTGATATCGACCAATTCAGAAACTTCGTCAAATGCTTTTTTTAAGGTCGTGCCTGGCGAATCTGGAACCAATTTCGCCAAGCCATTTGCTTCTGCTAAGGGTAATTCTAAGGCTCGCCCAACGTCTTTAATCGACATTTTTGCGGCCATGGTACCATAGGTGATGATTTGTGCCACCTGATTTTTCCCATATTTTTCGATCACATAATTGATGGCATCTCCCCGGCGCTCATCGTCAAAGTCGATGTCGATATCGGGCATGGAAACCCGCTCAGGGTTGAGGAAACGTTCGAAGAGTAAATCGTATTTGATGGGGTCGATATTGGTAATGCCGATGCAAAACGCGACTGCTGAACCAGCTGCCGAACCCCTTCCAGGCCCCACACTCACGCCCATATCTTTCGCCGCATTGATGAAGTCTTGTACAATCAAGAAGTAACCTGGGAAGCCCATGTTCTTGATGATTTTTAGCTCGTGATTTAAGCGATCTACCACTTCATCGCTTAGCGGAGTTTCGTAACGTGTTTTTGCGCCTTCAAAAGAGATGTGTTTTAGGTAATCGTCTTCATTCTCAAAACCTTCAGGTAATGGGAAACGCGGAAGTAAGATATCGCGTTTCAGCTTAACGGGCGAACATTTATCTATGATTTCCTGCACATTCTCCAAGGCGGCAGGAATATCGTAGAACAGCTCGTTCATTTCCTCCTGCGTTTTCAGGTAATACTCATCATTGGGCAAGGCATAGCGTTGCCTGCGGTATTTTTTATAGGAATCGTGATTTGCTTCATCGCTAATGGTTGCCCCATCTTTCACGCAAAGCAAGACATCGTGTGCGGCTTTTTCTTTTTTATCAATAAAATAGACATCATTGGTGGCAATTACTTTTACCCCATATTTTTCGGCAAAACCCAACAATACCTCATTTACCCGATCTTCTTCAGGCAAGCCGTGACGAATCAGTTCGACATAAAAATCATCTCCAAATAAATCGAGCCACCACTTAAATGCCTCTTCTGCCTCAATTTCCCCTTTTTCGAGAATGAGTTTTGGGATTTCGCCATAAATATTTCCCGTAAGGGCAATCAAATGTTTATTATACTGTTCGATGAGGTCTTTGCCCACACGAGGTTTCCCCGAATAATAGCCTTCGATGTAACCATAAGAGCTAATTTTACACAAATTGTGGTAGCCTTCTTGGTTTTTAGCCAACAGCACTTGCTGAAACACCTCATCTTTCTCATCGCGCGTAAACTTGAGTCGTTTCCGTTCTTTTGCCACATATAATTCGCACCCTACAATAACTTTCAGGTCATCGCCTTGGCCTGCTGTAGCTTTAAAAGCGGCATGGAGGTTTCCTAAATCGGTAATGGCAATGGCTTGCATTTTGTACTCCCGCGCTCTAGCCAACAGCTTTTTTACCGATGCGGTACTTTGAAGAATGGAAAACTCCGAATGCACATGCAGGTGACTAAACGGAATATTCCGTTTAGGACGTTTGGTTTTACTCAGGCGATCTTTTTTTGCCTGAGCTTCGGCTTCCGCTTTTTGAAAGTTCGCTGCTTCTAGCTTTGGTGCTTCGTACTGAATATCAGCAGGAGCAATCCCGCCGCGAGTTGCTACTACTTCTTGCTCTAATAAACCAAAGAAACAGCGTGCATTGGCGGCAACGTCATAGGCCGCATCGTGTGCATCTCCAAAACCTTCCCCAAACAGTTTTTGGTGGAGTTCGGTTAGGGTGGGAAACTTAAATTTTCCTTTCCCTCTACCACCGGGAATCGCCACAAACTCGACGGTATCCTTCATGGTATCGCAAGTATCTCGTTCTAAGATCTTGCTTTGCATCTCCATTCTGAGGTACTCTGCCCCCATTACATTGATATCGAAACCGACTATGTTGTGACCAATCAGGACTTCCGTTCGGTTAATCGCATCTTCAAACTCAGCCAAGACCACTTTGAGGTCTAAACCTTCTGCTAACGCGCGTTTGGTAGATATGCCGTGTACTTTCTCCGCGTTAAATGGGATAACAAATCCATCAGGTTTTACAATATGGTTTTTAGCTTCAATGAGCTTACCTGAAGCATCGTGCAATTGCCAGGCAATTTGAACAATGCGTGGCCAGTTATCTAAATCCTCTACAGGGGCATCAAAGCGTTTGGGTAATCCTGTTGTTTCTGTATCAAAGATTAAGTACATGTAGTCTGTCGATTTTTTCTGAAAAGTCTAAAGCAACGCTTTGGTAAAGATAATGCATGAGATGATCAAGCTTATCGTAGCGCTGTAAAAAAATTATAGCTTAGATGCACTAAGATTTATTCGCTATTTCACAGATTCTTAGTACATTTATCTAATGAACTTGTCTAACATTAATTTATTTCGGTTCCAAAAGGTTAAGAACCCCTCACTTTTCGTTCCTTTTTATTGAAAGAGCGCTGCTATTACTGCAAAAAAGCGCCTCAATTGAGGGATTCTTAATTCTTTTTCACTCGAAAAAACTAATATTAGATAAGTTCAATGAACTCATAAAAACGCCATTCATGACTCCAAAAATTCTTAATTTTAAATAGCTATGCTCTCAGACGAACAAAAAGAACAGATTGAATCTGAAATGGCATCATGTGATGGAGTGGAGCATGATGGAAATTTCGACCGCAGGCAACGCGTAGAATTATACAATCAAGTTGAAGATTTTTTCAAAACTTCTGCTTATACCTTAACGACTGCTAAAAGGGGGTTCAATATTTCGATTGAGTGCATTCAGTTAATTTCAGTGGAGATGGTTGAATTTAAAGAAGAGTTGGATAAGCATCAATTTGCGGTGAAACTCTTGGGTGAAGATTATACATTTAAGATGTCGTTTTGTAGTTCTGAACGCGTCAAAAGTACTTTTCTCAAAAAGATCAAACGCTTAAATTCTTTAGATGGAAGGGGCAAAAAAGAGTTGCATCTTAATATTTTAGGCTCTTCCATGTTCCGCTCGCTCATCCCTGGATTTACGGTATTAGCCATTTCTAAAAAGTCTTCGGAGCCTATTCAATTGCACATCGAAGACCTTTCTCCCAATAAGAGCCTCATCACGATTTTTGCACACCTTGAAAATAAGCCTTAGAGCAACTTATAGCCCATTATTTTTTGAATAGTCGCAATATCCTCATCAATTTCTTTATGCCGTTGATGTACTGATTTAATTAAATCATGCAATTTACCATACTCAAACTCATTGAGTTCAGGTGCATTTCCTTGATCCATCACATCTTTCACTAATTCAACGGTTTTGTGTAGGTATTGGTAATCCTCCAACATATCTTCTAGGGCATTCGAAAGTTCTATTCTGTTCATTCCAATAAGTGTTTGTACAAGTGTTTCGAAATATAATGAAAAAACACTGATTTTCTCATGAGTTGATCCGTGTTTTTAGTTAAACAGGTTCGGTTTTAAATCTGCACTGCATACCAAGTCGCATTCAACACACTAAGGATTGCCAATGCCTGCGGCACTATGCATTTTGCACGGCCTGAATTTCATCTAATTTACTTCCTGAAATCGCCACTACTGCAGATCGTGGCATGCTATCGCCCCCGTCAGGCCAATTGCTCGTCAGTCGATCTAAGGATTTAGACGTTTCTCCTGGATGCTGCACACTGAGGAAAAGGGTTTTGCCATCAGGCGCAAAAAATGGCCCTGTAAACTCGGCATCTTTTGGGGCACTAGCCATTTGAATGACCTCACCAGCCTGGTCACCAGAGCGAGGAACAAAAAACAATCCATTATTTTTAAACGACTTATAATGACTTTTCCCAATGCTTGATCCTGAAATGTCGGAAGTAAACCATAAGTTGCCAGCCAAATCAAATGCCATATTATCTGGACAAGAAAAGCCTGTTTCCTTCCCACCTGCGAGAAATACATCAGATGTAAAGGTGAGCGACTCGTAATTTCCTTCCGTTTCGCTGATTTTTAGAATGCTTCCATGATAATTGCCCTTAGGCTTATTATTGGTTAAGGCCACCAACACATCGCCCGTTAACGGATCCACCTCAATATCTTCAGGGCGATCAAGCAGGGTTCCACCAACTAACCGAGCCGCTTCGCGCAGCCGAATAAGCACTTCCGTTTGACTCTTAAAATGCTTTTGCAAAATGGGTTGCGAAGCATAATCTAAAGATTCCCAACGTCCATCCGTTGTATTGGCAACATACAAGGTTCCCTCTTTCAGTGAGTTCGGCTTTGAGGATATGAATTTATAGAGGCATTCATCGTTGTGATCATCGCCTGTATACACTGCAATACGTCCATCGGCTAACGGGGCAATTGTGGCACACTCATGGGCGCAACGTCCTAAGGCAATGTGCTTTTGCGCTTCACCAGTAAGCGGATTCACTTCCACTACCCAACCGTAATGTTCTGTTGGGTAATTCGCATGCGCGAGCCATTGCATGTCGTATTTACTCAACTCCAATTCGTTGGTTTTATAGTTTCGTTCCCCATAAAACATGTCATAGTTCTCTTCACAGGTTAGAATAGTGCCCCAAGGCGTAATTCCTCCTGAGCAATTCGCTAAGGTGCCAATTCCTTCTTTTTTCCCCATAATGGGTTCATCCCAGTTAAATGGAATTGGCGTAAGCGCAGTAATTCTTCGATTATACACACTATTCTGAACGACATTCCAAGTTCCATGCTCTTTTTTGATATGAACCAAACTCCCTCCTACGGTATATTGTTCTTGCTCAACTTGCGCTTTTGTTTTCTCTTCCCCATGCTTCACACCAGAAACAAACAAACCATTTGTGTATTCATGATTTACCCATAAAATCCCCTCATCTTTCTTTCCCTCTAAAGGAATAAACGCCGTATAATCATTGTTGAAACCAAATCGATCAGTTTCTGAAATTTGATCATCCCACTTGATGAGTACTTGAAAATCAAACCCATCCGCCAGCTTAAGCAAGTCTTCACTAGATGGTTCTATTCCTACAAATTGCTTCACTGTTTCCACTTGTTCCTTCGCTTTATTGTCTGCACAAGCGGTAATTAGACCTGAAGGCAAAGCTATAGCAAGCGTACCTTTCCCTAGAAATTCTAAGAAGGATCTCCGTTTCATGTTTGGTGGATTGGGGTTAAATTAAGATAGTTGCAAATTAGTAAATGGAGCTGGGATGGGCTATGTTCTGTACCGAGAATTTGTCAACACATCAGAAATATTCATAAAAATGAAAAGTTAACTTCTTAAAGAAGAAAAGCAGTGTTTAAATTTTATATGGGAGTTTTAGGGTGATTGCATCAAAATCTAACACTCTTATTTTGGGTAAAACCCGCATCCGAGATACTAGCTGTTTGAGCATTTTACCATTGGTTTCGCACGAATTTAAAAATTCGTGCAAGCCAGATTTTTGATGCAGTCACCCTAATGGGGATTCCCATTATTTTATTGTTACCTTAAGAATTCATAGATTTGAGATGAATGCAGTAAACATTTGTAGAACTCATTTTTAGATCGATACTCATGAAAAAACTTTACTTTCTCATTTTCTTTCTCTTCCTCTCTATTTCTGCTTGTGACGACGATCAGCAAATTCAATTAGAAGCAGGAACCATCGTTTTTGCCTCACCCAATTGTAATGACTTTATCATTGAGACGACTACGGGGCGGTTTAAGCCGACTAACTTAAGGCAAGAGTTTGAGATGGATCAGCTGCAAGTGTTATTTAGCTTTAATTTGACGTCAAATTTTCATGATTGCAGTTTCTTAGGCGATTTGCCCATTATTGAGATCACTTCGATGAGGCAGCGATAATGGCATCTGTTTACAAGATTGTTCGTAGCAGGCCATGCAAACAACGAACAACTTGAGCGTTCTCACAAACTCGCAGCAAAGCGATCAATCAAATCTTGGATGTCTTCCATTCGAGCGAGCTGGGCAATCCAAAATGCTGGAATGGCTTCATAACCATACAAAATTCCAGCTATTCCTCCAGCAATTGCCGCAGTGGTATCGGTATCTTCCCCTAAATTAACCGCTTTTAACACCGTATCTTGATAAGTATCTGCCGTTAACAAACACCAAATACTCGCTTCTAAGGCATGTAACACATAACCCGAACCAGAAATGGCATCTTCAGGTAAGGAAGAAATATCTTGCACGAGTACCCGATTATATACATTGACTTCTTGTTGATTCCAATCTTGCTGTTGAATGAATGCATTCACAGTAACCCGCATATTGTGATACGCCACTTCTGCCGATTTCCCTTTCATTAACGCTAAAGCCAATTCGATGTAAATGAAACAGCCCAGTACCGATCGAAAATGTGCGTGTGTTACTGAAGAAACTTCTTTCGTCAATTGGAATCGCTCTGCTATGGAATGATTTCTTACATAAAAGGCTAAGGGCAAAATGCGCATTAAGGAACCATTTCCATTCGAATCCTCCTCCATCCCCCCACAGTGAATCGGTTCAATTCCTCTTCTCAAGTTTTTAATGGCAGCGGCTGTTGCATTGCCATGATCAAACACTTCCCCGTGCGGTGTCCAATATGCATGATACAGCCATTCCTGAAATTTGTGTCCGAGATCTTTCAAATCGTAACCATTGCACAAACTTTCCATCAGGCAAAACGTCATCGAACTGTCATCCGACCAAGTGCCTGGCGGTTGGTTATGGGTGCCATAGCCCCCCATTTCAGTTACGGGACTCGCTTTTAAAGATTCCCGACTACGGAATTCTACAGGAACGCCCAAAGCGTCTCCCACTGCCAATCCGAAAATAGCCCCTTTTATGGTTGATTGTAGGATACTCATCGCTTGTCAAGTTTTGTTGATGAAAGGCAAGATAACAATTCATCCTAAATTCTTACCGTTTGTCCATAAAGTACGACAATCTTCGTAAAAGATTTTGATCTACGAAAACTGTAGTATACATTTGTATTACGAAAACTATCGTAGATCAATTTATAGGTACCTCATAGTTAGATAACAATAGTGTCAAATTCATAACTGAGTTGAATTATGAAAAAGAAATCATCAAAACCCACAGATGCAGAACTTGCCATCCTTCAGGTGTTATGGCAATTGGGTTCATGCACGGTTCGAGAAGTAAATGATGAGCTATCCAAAGAAAAAGAAGTGGGCTACACTACGACTTTAAAATTGATGCAAATCATGACGGAAAAAGGCTTACTCATCCGTGATTCTTCGAGTAGAACGCATGTGTATGCGGCTAAGGTTACCGAAGATGAAACGCAGAAAAAGCTAGTAGACCGATTATTAAACACCGCTTTTGGGGGCTCTGCCATGAAATTAGTCATGCAGGCACTCGGAAATAAAAAATCTAAGCCTGAGGAGCTACAGCAAATCAGAAATTGGTTAGATGAAATGGAAAAAGAGGGGAAATAATAGAACAATCGAATGTGTCAAATGAATTAATTGAATGAACAATGAAGTTTTTAGAATCTATTTTTAATAGCACAGTTTTAGAAGCCTTTGGGCTTACACTGATGCACTCATTATGGCAAGGCGCTGTATTTGCACTCTTGCTCGCTTTCGCACTTTTTATTCTACGAAAGTCTTCGTCAAAGGCTCGGTATTACGTTGCTTCGGGTAGCTTAGTTGGGTTATTCTTAACAACCATGGTTACGTTTTGTGTGATCTATCAGGCCCGACAAGTCGTAGAAACAAGTCAGCTTACGCAGGACTTCACCTATACCCTACTCTTCTTGGGCAATCCTGATGTAGCCCTAAAAAGCACTCAAGAACAGTCTTTGTGGGCATTTATTGGAGAAATGAGCTTGTATTTCCAAACCCATGCTCCACTAATCCTCTCTGCCTGGCTAATGGGCGTGTTGGTATTGACCTTACGACTTGCGGGTGGCTATACTTTAGCGCAGCGATTAAAATCCTATAAAACGCGAGAAGTAGAAGCTTATTGGACCAAAAAACTGGATACACTGATGGAAAAAGTAGGCATTCAAAAATCAGTTCGTCTACTTGAATCAGGCATTGCCAAAGTCCCCATGGTTATCGGACATCTAAAGCCTGTGATTCTCGTACCAGCTGGCATGCTTTCTGGCCTCACCCCTCATCAGGTGGAAGCCGTTTTAGCACATGAATTGGCCCATATTAAACGGAATGATTATTTAATTAATCTCATCCAATCGGTGCTCGAAGTAATTCTTTTTTATCATCCTGCTACTTGGTGGATTTCTGCTTGCATTCGCGAAGAGCGTGAAAATGCTTGTGACGATATTGCCATTCAGGTATGTGGAGACTCACTTACGTTTGCCCGTGCGTTATCGTCACTCGAACAACGTACATTAGGAGCACCACAATTAGCTATGGCATTTTATGGTAAAAAAGGCGCTTTGATCAATCGCATTCGCAGGCTGATTGGAAAACCAAATCATAGAAGAAGTTTACCTGAAGGCATTGTGTTATTATCGTTAATCTGTCTCACCTTTTTTTCATTTGCCTTCCAAGTTGATGATAAAAATCCTGAGCTTAAAGAAAAAGAAGCCCTTCAAGCAACTACCAATACTGTAGCGGGTTATGAGTATGCCAATTATCAATATGCCAGTCAAGACACTACCAAAAAGAAAAATAAGGACGGTAAGGTAAAAGCTGATAAAAAGAAGAACAAGGATAAAAACAAAGCTAAGGACAAAAATAAGGATAAGGGTAAAGATAAAATCATCATTGCTGACGATGGCCGCTATCCCTTGATGTTGAACTTAGAGGATTTAAACAGGGATTCTTCCTTGCCTTATGTCATTCAATTGGAAAACTTAAACATCCCCAATATAGTGATGGATTCCATTCCTATTGTGTTGCCCGACAAATCAATAGCCCCATTTGTTTGGACTATTGATAGCACCAACAGCTTCTTTATTCCTAAGTTTGAGGATAAAGCAATCTGGATTCCAGATGTGTCAACGGACTTCAACTTTAGTCCTAAGTTGTTAGTGCCTAGCACTCCCTTAGATACCGATTTCGGGATTATTTTAGATGAATTAAAAAGCTACCCCTACATTATAAAAGGAAAAGTCAAAAAAGGCAAGGGTAAGGCTTTTATGACAGATGTAACTGGTGATGGCTTATTTATGACCGATTTGTGGAATCCTGAAGCGTATGCTTTCAACTTTGCTTATGTGGATACTACCAAAACAGATAGTACATCTCGAAAAGCATATCAACAAGCGCGCGAAGAGTATAAACAAGCACTAGCCAAAATACGTGCACAACGCGATTCACAACGAGTAGAATTAGAAAAGTATCGAAAAGAATACTTTCAAAAACAGCAGGAAGAGCTAAAGAAATATCGGGAGGCTGTTGCTCAGCAGCAAAAAGAAATGATGAAGCAACGTGAAAAAATGATGGATGCACGAAAAAAAGAGATGGAAAAGCTACGTGATCTTCATCAAGAACAAGCTGAACGACAACGAGCTGAGGCTATGGAACTACGCAAAGTGATTGCCGAAAGAGCAGAAGCGCAAAAGGTATTTTGGGATCATATCCGAGAGCAATTGGTGAAAGATGGTTTATTAGAAGAAAAAGATGATCCACTGAAGTTATCACTTGACGACGATGAGATGAAAGTCAACGGGCAAAAGGTTTCTGATCAACTCCACCAAAAATATAAAAAGCTATTTTCCGAACAATTTGGTGAAGTAAATTACCAATGGAAAGGTTATCGGGATAAAGTGATTATTGATCTGAAGTAAATTAATTTCTCATACTTACTTGTTACACTGCTCAGTTAGTTTACTGAGCGGTGTTTTTTTGTAACTTGTTTAAAGTATAATTGATGAGTTTTCTCTACACCTGCAAGCTTGATGAAAGCTTATTGATGCACGAGTTGTAGCAAGCGTTCGCATGGCTAAATCATTCCATTTAGCACATTAAAAAAATTTCATAAAAGTTTTGAGCAAAGAAAGGCATAAGCATTAGCAAAAATATTACTAAAGCTTATCGTAAAATTATTGAAGCCATTTGGTACCTTCAACAAGGAACAGCGTTCCAGATTTGTTGATTTCAGGTTGAAAATGTAAAGTAGAATGTTAATCGTTGTTTGTTTTGAGCAAAATAGTTGAGTAAGTTATTTTGTATTAATTTCAAAGAGCAAATCAAACAAGTTAATAGGGGTGCTTTTCTAATAAGAAGTTAACTAATATAAACAAAACAACATGAAAATACAATCAATCAATGGAATTAATTAGCTTCAACAAAGAAATTATTATACTTTTTTGATATTATACACATGTAAGGTTTAGAATTTAAACCTCAATGGCTTAAACTATTCGTGATCCATATTACCATCAATCGTAAAAACGAATCAACTGTAAAAAGATAAAACCAAGTGCCTCGTTTAGCGGTTATAAGCTTATGATTTTTAATACATCCTATTACGATAAAGAGGTTAAGTTAGCCATCAATCAATTGGTGGGGCAGCCTTATTCCATTTGGAAGCGACTTCAATTGGGCGGCATAGGCTCTATGCGGATGATTATTGAGGAAGCACATCCATTACTCCAGCCTTATTTAAAACCGGTTCCTCAATTAACGTATGCGAACATTGAATTACGGCCTCAGGGAATACTCATCCACATGAATACGATATTAAAAGTATTTACTTGGGCCATCCCCTACCAACAAACCCGGCTGCTGCTAGAAGAAAAAGTCAGTATTCACGATCAGGAAAAGTTTCTAATATTTCGAGATGGATATGCCCATAATCAGACATTCTTCAATAAACTCATGAAGTTGATTCCGTCTTAACCACACCATTTGACAATCATTTCGATACGAATTACTCCTGTTTTAAATAAGCACTCAAGTGAGGAATGGATTGGGCAAAACGATTAACTTTCTGTTGTAACTCGGGTGTCCAATCAATTTGGGACCTACTTTGATTGGGTTTTTCGTAAATGGCTTGTTGACAGGCATTAAAATAGGCGGTGCTCCCTTCTAAATCTAAAAAGTTCAGTAGTTTTTTCATTTCCTCCACTGGCTGCGCAATTAATGATTCTTGGTGCAGTTGGTGGTACTGGTTATTCCCCAGCATTTTCCCCAATCTAACGGCCTCTTTTTCTACCACAAAATAGCGATAAATATTCAATTCGATCGAAAGCGTTAAACCATTTCGCAAATATTCTGTAGCAATCACATCTAAGGGATTGCGCACACAATGCAAGACCTTAATTGGAATCGGGCACCATTCCTGTAAATGATGAATACTTGTCGGGTTTTGCATCAAATACCGAGTAGAACTCCCTGCCTTCTTGTCTCCTACCACTTTTATTGGTTGAGCCGTCAACGAATCATCTGTTGCAATCTGGTATGAATAGTTTGTCCACCTTGGATTGTCCCGAAAGCGCTGCGCATTCACTTCAATTCGTTCCAGTGCCTCTTCCCATGAAAGTCCCCGATCAATTAAGGGCAACAAGTGCTCTTCATTACTTATAATCACCTGCTGATGCGCATCCAGCAATGAACGAACTAAGGTGGTGCCACTCCTTGGGTTTCCCAAAAAAATCACAAAAGCCTCTAAAACCGATTCACCCATCATATCATTTAGAAGTTTTACGCGTAAGAAAACCAATATCTACGAGCTCTTGTACCATTTCTATTTTTTTATGGTCAGGAATCAGTGCTGGAATATCTTTCACTTTAAAGCACGTATGGCTTGTAATGTAATTCAATGAAAATTCAACTGTTTTAAAATAATGAAGTGTATGCGTTAAATATTTGAATAGAATCAAGTTATCTATGCTATTTAATGTGAACTTTTTAGCGTTTGAACGAATTAATTCACTTTCTAACGTAATAGGCGTTTGATCAATAGCATCATCTCGCTCAAATATACTGCGTTGCGCGTCTCCTAAATCTTTCTCAGCCATCAACTCTGCTAACACATCTTCAAAGTCAAGTTGATCCAAGTAATCTATAAAACGTTTTTTGATTTGCTGATAATATGCTTGTCGGTCTTCAGGTGTACTTTGTGTATAAATAGGGACTTCTTCTCGTAATCTAGGTTGTCCTGCAAAGCTTTCATTCAATGCTTTACGCAATAAATCAATGCCTTTGAGTGGTGTAATCGTAATACTCAATGACATAGACACCTCACTTCCTTCCACTTCAGTACTATGCCTCAAGTTAGGAGGGATATATAAAAAATCGCCAGGTTGCATGACCAATGTTTTACTGGGCTTTCGATTTAATTGGTACCGAACAGGTTCTTTGATTAAGCTTTTAGCAATGGTATCGTAAAAATGCCATTTCTTTTCGCCAGCCAATTGTAACACACACACATGCTGATAATCTCCATGGATGGGATATCCTTGGCTTGTTGCAGGAGATATAATGAGATGGTCAGCAGCATTTGTTTTAAAAGTTGCCCTCAATTGCTTCATGAATTGATACAAGCTATGTACATGATCTGAAAAATGACGAACTACTAAAGTGCTGCCTTCTTCAAATAGTTTTTGCACTTGTACTCGATCAATTGGTCTTCCTCGTTTAGATGATTTTGTAGCGAACTCCTTTGTCCATATTGTAGGATCCACTTCGGAGCCGCGAATTAAAGTTACAGTAGGAAAATAGATATCTCCAGTCTCAAACCATTCATCTATTTGTTGCTTCGTTAAATACTCATTGTAATAAGAGGCATCATTTCTTGAAACATGAAATAATTTTTGACCAAAAAACTCATCAAAAAATGTATGAATGAGATGTGGGAATAAAATTCGTTCCAATAGTTTAAAATCCATATTCATTAGCCTGTATACAGGTATTTTAACGCGTAATAAGCACTACTTTACAAATTGTACAAATGAAAACAAGCATGCTGTAATTTACAACATGCTTGCCAAAGCTATCATTTATTTTTATCTATCCTTGATACGTCCACCAACTGATTTGTAGAAATACATCATTGTAATCATTATCGGTCCAATCTTCTACAGCAGCCCCTATCACAGTCATCATGGCTTTTCCCTCCACATCTACAGTCCAGGTATCTTGAAGGATTTTTACATTTGGATTGCCATTCGCAGTAATGGAACAAGTATAATAACCTCCATCAAGTACTGCATCTTCATAGCCAGTGAGGTTGGTACCTTGCCCACTTGCTTGCTTGTATTCTTTACCATTTGTTCCTTGTTGCTGATCGCCTTTAGTCGGGTATTTGGTGAATGTAATCACCTCTTTAGCAGCAGATTGCACCGTAAACATGAAAATTGCTTTTCGATTAGCAGGTATTTCAAAAGGGAAACTCCCTGTAAATTGATTTCTTAGAACTGGCATAATAAGTTATATTAAGTTGAACGACTTTATTCATGTATCCATTAGGCTTTTAGCTATAAATAGTAGAATGCAATCATCCAATGAGTTTGAAGATAGTTAATTTGAAAAATGCAGGGAAGAATTATCCTTGTTTGTTGGTCCAAGATAACAATACCGTACAATCGTTGTAATCCTTATCAATATTCACATCATCTTCTGTACAGATACTCACTGTAGTGCCATAGTGTGGTTCTCGCTGCTCATATTTATAAATGGTATCTTGTGCCATAGCAAATGAAGGAGTTCCTTGCCCCGACATGATTTTAACCGTAAAATCCCCCCCATTACCACTATTAAATAGCCAACTACCATCCTTTAAACGAAGTTGTTGTAAGTCAACACCATCAAATTTTTTATATCCTGTGGCGATAGTACGGCCATTAGGATCGACAATTTCAACCGTTTTATCCCAAGCACACTGACAAAAAGCACCCCAAATAACTTGCTTACCGGGAGGAATGTTTACTACTGGATAGTTCATAAATGTTTGATTTAAGATTGAAAAATGTTTATGTCAAAAAATGCCCTCTCTTGAACTTAATAACTCGTGTTAAAATTTATCTTATAAAAGAGATAGAAACTTTTCTTTTAGCATTTTAAGAATAGCAAATATGAAAGTCAACACTTTTTTTCATATTCTTATAGGAGTGCTATCCCGTATATCAATTATACAATTAATTCGATTGTGTTAGCGCCTGTTTGGAAATTAGTCGTGAAGTTTTTAGCGGGAAAACAGGATGTTATGCAGGAGTTTGTGTACAAGAGGTCCGCAGAGTATGTATTTTGGTTGAAGCAATTTAGTTACTTAAAAAGTAGCCGTGACTTGGTATTCCGCATGATTGTATCCACCAGTAATGAATAAATCATTCGCTTTTAGCCAAGCATGTCCTTTAAGTCCTTTATCATCTTTTTTAAAACCAATAAATAAGGTGGATTCGTAGCCTTTTCTGCGAAGAATTAAACGCGCCGTAAGTGCTTTGTTATAGCATTTAATGAAAGGAAGGTAATGGCCAAGCATGCGAATGGCAACCCGCACACGCTTTAGTTCTGCTTCAGCAGCATCCAGCGGATTGTCCACTTTTGCTTGAATACCTTTAGCAGCTAACCACTTGAGCACTACTTTAAAGGGTAAAAAGCGTAAAGCCACTTCAACGATAGCAAACCTTAATAGCACTTCAGTTAATAGTAATTTTTGCGAAAAAGGCAATGCACTAAAGCTTCGTATTTTTCTGAAAATCCACATAAAAATGGGAACTTAATTTGATTGTTAGCACCAATTCAGATACAAAATTAATCATTGTGGGATTAAATTGTGTATTCAACACGTTCATCATTCATTTTATGTATCATCCTTTCCATTTTCGGTACAATGCTTTTGTCCATCGTTTTTTTAGAAAAGGGAAACGCATCCCTAATTTTTTGAGATTCAACCGTGCTTTATTTACATGAAACAGTGGACGTAACTTTTTAGCTACCATAGCTTGAGCAGTGGGCTGGTAAATCACATACCAAGTTTGTACACCAGGGTGCTGCCAGTTCATTTTTCGGCAGCTCAATCCTGCTGCTTTGGCTAAACTAATAATCGTTTGATGCTTATAAAATATAAAGCTTGGGTACACCCATTGATCACCCGTATAATCTGAATTGCCCACACAAAAGGTGGCAACAAATAGTCCATTTTGCTTCAACACTTTTTTGGCCTCTTGAAAACAAGCTTTGATTTGCGATTTTGAGGTATGCGTAAAAATGGATTGTGCCACAATAAAATCAAATTGTTCATCAAAAACGCTCAACTCGAAAGCGGCAGAATCATTAAAAAAAGGCTCCTTGGCATGGAGAATGCCTTGTCCTAGCTCATGTTCGATTCCTTCTTTGATTAACCATTGGTTGGGTTCTATGCCATAATAATTTCCCTTTTTTAAATAGGGAATCAACAATTTACCTGAGCGCAATGACCCACAACCTATATCCAATAGTTTATGCGATTCTCTTAACCCCAGCGAAGTGAGCAAATTAAACTGCATGGCTCCAATTACATCATAGTTTTTGAGTGAGCCTACATAGGCTTTATAATGCGCATCACCTGGCTTTAACTTTTCCGACTTCATCAATTCAAATTAGGTTACATTGGACTATACACTTCGGGCAATGAATTCAACAACAAATAAAACCATTTATCAAATTATTGGAAAGCTTAAACTTGTTTCTTTACTTTTGACTTTCATTAATGTATATGCTAAACGGATGGACATCAACAGCAAGGCTTTTCAAGAAGCAATAGCAAGGCTAAACCAAAAGAAACGAGAATTGACGGTTGCAAACCCAACTTATTGGGAAGAGTTGTTTCCCCTATTTTCCATTACTGATCATCCCTTCCAATCGAATAGTAATCACTTCCAAGTCGAAGCAGAAGCCATCGACTTTTGCATTGAGCAACTCAAGCATGATGGCTATTTCATCACGCCTCCCATCATTCCTGAAGAAGAGTTACAGCAATTACGTGCTTGCATTACCAAAGTAGCTACCCAAGGACATCGCCCTAACCTGGCCTTCATTTATGACGAAGTGTTTGCGGTGTTTGGTCGATTGAAACAGGTACTTACCCCTATTTTAGGAGAAAACTATCAACTGATACCTGATGAAATTGGAGGATTTTACATCCAAACGGAAGATGCGAAATCAGGAACAGGGCCACATCGCGACAATATTCATACCCACAGTAGCCTCACTTACCAAGATGGCTTACCCACGTTAATCAACGTTTGGATACCACTAACCGATGCCACTACCCTTAACTCTTGCATGTATGTTATTCCTAAACACGCAGATCCCTTTTTAGAGGAAAATACCCCACTCAATACCTATGGGCAGGATTATTCTTGGCAAGAAGTCAGTAAATTATTGCAACTCGCTCGGGCTGTTCCTGCTCCTGCAGGTTCAATTTTAGGTTGGGACACCAATTTAATGCATTGGGGAGGAACTAGCAGTATTTTTGCAAAACAACCTCGCTTAAGCCTAGCTTGTTATTTCCAAAGTGCCCAAGTCCCCCCTTATCATAAATTTACCATGAATCTTTCAGCACCCATTCCATTTGATTATCGGTTATACTTAATCGAAAAGTTAATTCATGACCGAAAACTAGAGAATAATTCTTTTAAGAAGTACCAATCACTTTGGCATAATCATCATCAATGTTAGGGCATACATGTTGTGCTTAAGTCCCGTTACTTATTTATCAAATACTAACGCTTTGGTAATCTCTGAATTATTGAACCACCCAGCATAAACAATGCGTGCTTGTGTGCCGCTCACATTGGTGACCATATGCTCCAATTTTGGGGAAATACGGAAAAAGTGACAAGCGCCCCATTGATCGTGCTTTACTTCAGTATAAAGCTGTTGAGTAGCTCGATTTCTCAACTTAAATACTCCACCTTCATAAGGCATATTTCCCAAATTAATACTAATACCCACTAATCGTTCCTCTGTTTCAGTTCTTACATCAGAATGCCAGTTATCAAACGTATTTTCACTTTCCTCAAACTTATAAATACGTCCCTGAAAACTCTTAATCTCTTGCAAACCCGTTATTGATTTTATTACTTCCAAAAGTTTCGGATTATTCAGGTAAAAGCTCAACACCTTGTACAACATATTATCCAAATCCAATGCAAATTCTTTCGCAATTAGTCGTTGATTGTTTTGGTTAATATGGCTTTTAATGTAGTAAGTAGCATTCGTTAAATAACTAGTGATGAATGATTCTAAGCTTGGGTGCAAAAAATGAGGAAATACCAAAGCATGCTGTTCAGCAAACATTTCCTGATACTTTTTCAGTTGATTTTCATCAATCACCAATTCATTTCGCTTAATACTAATCATGATATCCTAATGGGTTGCGTTTAAAAGCAAACATAAGGAATATGTAGGTGATAGTTAGTTATTTTTCTGAAATCATAATGCTAATGGATTTTTTACTAAACTTGCTGGGTAAATCAGAGTAAAAAAACGGTGAATTATTATCAAGGATTTGGATTAACCTTTGCCAGTGAGTTAGCGTTGCCAGAGCTAATGCCGCTATCCACTACTCAAAAAGCTCAAGTAGATGTGCATATCTCCTTAGGTGAAACCCCTCAAAAACTAGCGGGCAATCAGGTAGTGGCTAGAGCTGGAAATTGGGTTAGTCCAACCGCATACCTACTTGAACGCCCTAATTTGGCTCGATACTATGCGCATGAAGGCAATCGAATGGTTGTTGAACCACTCATCAGTAAGCCAAATTGGAGGAATGTTCGCTTATACTTATTGCAAACGATGTGTATTGCCATACTGCATCAGCGTAAACAACTCCCACTGAAAGTAAAAGCCATTCAGAAACATGGGAAAGTAACACTTTTTGCTAGTTTAGACTATAAACTCAATCAGGCATTAACCGATTATTTCGTTCAGCATCAAATTCATTTACTCTCCGATAATTATGGTGTCATTGATCCTGATCAACTGCAACAAGGCCAATGCGCAGTTTATGGATCTTATCCTGTTTTTACCACTTCAAAGGCAATGGCTTCAGGAGAAAAGCTC
Source organism: Flammeovirgaceae bacterium (assembly GCA_049600855.1). Lineage (GTDB taxonomy): Bacteria > Bacteroidota > Bacteroidia > Cytophagales > Flammeovirgaceae > JBMYQA01. The sequence goes on from JBMYQA010000039.1 coordinate 28,524, forward strand.
AAAGAGGATTTAGACATATATTTACATCCTTTCCATCAACAATTTACCTCCAGTGCCCTACCTGTTGAGCAAATCATTCTGCTAAACTCAATGAGTAAAAGTGGCCTTCATACAAAACAGGTTAAGCAGCCCGTTCAACAAATGACCTTACTCCAAACATGTATAGCACATGAAGGCATGTTACAGGCTATGGGAGGTAACCAACATTGTTTTACAGCATTGACAAAGTTACTTCACACAAAAGTCCCGATTTATGAAATTGCAATCCCACCCAATTACAGTGTAACTTCACTGATGCAACTTATTAACGAAAGTTACTTTTAACAGCCATAAACATGTCTACTTCTTTACCCAAAATCGTTTGGCTCATTTCTTACCCCAAATCAGGCACCACCTGGCTCCGTTCCATCGTTACTGCTTTATGTAATGAAGGGAAAGTGCATATTAATCAACTGTTGGAAGAAACCAATTACTTGGAAAATCGCTATGTATTCCAACAAGCGACAGACCTTCCAATTGAATTAATGAACCGAAGAGAGATCAATCAACTCCGGCCGTTTTTAGTCGATTACCTCCGAAGAAAACACCCGTTTCAACGACCTTTATACATCAAATCTCACGATAGGTATGGAAGTCCACAAAAGGGATACATCATTCCCGAAACTACCCAAGGAATTATTTACATCATCCGTAATCCCCTCGCTATTGCTCCTTCTCTAGCACACTACCTTTCAGTTTCCAATGACCAAGCGATTGAATGTTTAGCTAATGAAGACATGGTGTTTGGCTCTAGCCATGTATTTTTATCCAGAACAGGGAGCTGGTCTACGCATGTACGTGATTGGACTAGCGAAAAGGGCATTCCACTGGCAGTCGTCCGATTTGAGGATTTAAAACATGCACCTTTCGATACCTTATCTAGTGCGTTTGCTAAACTTCACTTACACTTTCCTCCCCATTTACTCCGAAAAACCATTCAGGCTACTGAATTTAAAAAACTAAAATCGCAAGAACAGCAAACTCCCTATGAAGGAGTGCCCCGTAATCACGTATTTTTTCGGCGAGGAGAAGCTGAAAGTTGGAAACAAGAACTCACTACCGACCAACAGAAACGCATTATTAACAGACATGGTACGATCATGGAACAATTTGGCTACCTTTAGCCATTAATTAGTTGTTGATACTTCCTTCAGCAAGCCCGCGTTCAAAAAACGTACGACCAATTGGTTAATGGGTAAGTGAGCAGCATATGCCCTTCTCAACACATCGTAGGTAGAAGTTTTACCATCAAATGACTTCATAAAAAGGTATTGGAGTGCTGAAAATTGAATGGTTTCATCTTGCGTTACAATGGTGTATACTTCCTGACTTACATTGTTAAGCAAGTCATCGTGAGGCACCAGTTCCAACAAATCTGGTAGTTGGCTGCTCATTGACCTTTCTGCTTGCAAAGCTACTTTTTTAGCCAAGACCTGTTCTTCTAAACCCAGCATGTTTTCTACATCTGCTGGGTTTAATTTTTTTACTGCTTCATAGCAGGCAATATAGAATGCTTCTTCTCTGCCTTCCCACGCTTGCCATAATTCTTGATATAATGCTTGGTTAAACTCGCCTGCTTCATTGTCTAATTTTAATTCCATCGCATCAATTGGCCGCGTTTGAATGGCAGCTACGGAATAGCCTAACTCAAGCAAGGCATGTAAAGACAATTTATGTTCAATGGCTCGAAAATACTTGGTAAACACATTCCAAAACTGCTTGCCTGCTTTTCCGCTTGTCGTAATGCAAAAAAATGTTGAGCACAACTCTGTTCGGTGCGACCAAATGGTACAAGAACCTTGCTGATAATACGGACACCTTAATTGATCTGCCACTTCTGCGCTCACGGGAGTGACAAACTTTTCCTTTACTTCAGCGCGATATAAGGTATCGTGTTTTACAGGAGGAATAATTCCATAAGGGGTAACGCCTAGCTTTTGTTGTATGATTGCTCTAGTTCTGCGTTTTCCTTCCGTTAAATGTGTACGCTCTTCGGATAGAATAGCACCGACCATATAATTGGGAAGCACGGGATGATATGTACAGCATTTGGTATGGTATAAAGGATTATTGGAACTGATGCAATGATGACAATTGGCACAATCTGCAAACTTTTCTTGAGGTATCTCAATTTCCAAAATACTTGGAGATAGTAAGCTATAATATACTTTAGATAACTTATTTTT
>JBMYQA010000040.1:0-30620 GCA_049600855.1 Flammeovirgaceae bacterium
GGCTTACTTTAGCACATGATTTCGTATTTTAATGGGCACGTAGATTTCTCCCGTTGGTCGAAATGACAAAGTGAGAATTACTGGAAACGTAGATTAGCATAGTTTATCTATTTGATTATCAATGCTTTAACATTCTTAATAAGTTTAAATACCTCATCTTTTCCACTTGTAAAGCCATTTTGCCAATTATACATTATTCCTCGTCAAGTATCATGGCTTCCCGTCAGCTATGAAGTAGTGCTTTTCTAACCAAATACACCACTCTATATTTGAATCGTGGTTGTTGATAGTCATTCGTGATTGTGACCTAAAAACAACAGAGAATAATAAAGTACTAGGCAATTAACTAACACCTCATGAACTTGAGTGAGCGATGTATATTTCAAGATAAAGGTTGGGGCCGATTTAGCATCGGTTTATTGCTAGTAAGTTTATATTTTTTCGAGCTGTCTATTGGTCATGCGCAAGTACTGAAACAATCAGCCGTGGTTGTAGACCACAAAACGTTCATTGATAGTTTAAATGAAGTCCAACAGTTCAGCACAAAACAGCTCAAGGAAGGGCTAAGCGCATTAGATTTGAAAACAAAAGCTACGAACAAGGTGAAGGATGAGGCAGCTCAACGTATCAAATTGTTTCATCGTATTTATCAAGATGAACTCCAGCTTTTTAAAAAACCACAAAAAATGGCAGTGTTTGAATGGAAAGGGGGAAATGCGGACTATAATTATCAATTTTCTGAAAGAACTGGAGCCTTTCCAAGTGAAGTGCCAGCAAAGCATCAGCAACTTTCCTTTACTTCAAATGTGGATGTCATGACGATCCCATTGAAAGCAAATGGCTTATTCAGCAGTCCACAGTTAACCTATTATCAACCCAATAATCAGTTTGCTGTAGCCTTTGATTGGGCCGCTTTTCAGGAAAGAATCAGGCAGCGCTTAGCTCAAAAAACAAAGGCGATTCATCAACTGATCACCGTTGAAAAATATACGGCTTATAAAGACTTGGATGTGATTGATGACTTCCAGCAGAAAGCACAGCTCGATGCACAAAGCTTAAAAACGCAGCTGAAGCTCAACCAAGCATTACATGCGGAAGCGATACCCGAATTTAATGCACAGTTTGCGCAGGAGTTTGCGGCATTCATCGACAAAGAACAACTGAACGCATTACCCGCGAAAGAGCAAGCGGCACTTGAACGAAAGTATCAGCAAAAACTCGAAAAGTACAAAAAAGAAAAATTGCAGCAAGCAGACAAAAAGACACAAAAACAGCAACAGTTTTTCCAACAATTGTTGCAGCAAAGCAGCATGACGGCAAGCAAATTAGATTCACTTATTGAGGTGAAAGATTCGTTAGAAACGGTTGATTTAACAGGTTTATTAGCGGTGGAGAGTATACAGCGTTTGGAAAAGCTCAAAGCAGGATCAAAAGAGGATGCGGCATTGTTGGAAGAGTTGGGGTATTTATCGAAAACCGAGCGCTTGTTGAGCAGCATCGAAATCGTTGAGCTGGGCACGGCTTATCCTTCGTATACCCCATTCACCTTACATCATGTACCCGTATCGGGGCTAAATGTAGCCTTGAATCCCAGTTTGTTTTACTTGGCTTTTACCGCCTCAACACCGTTAAATTTTCTGCAAACAGGAGAACGCGAACCGCAACAGTTTTTGGCAGGAAGAATAGGAGTGGGGAACAAAGAGCGCAATTATGTGATACTAAGTGCGATTAAATCTGAAGGGCAACTTGTTTCTTTACTCGGAAATGAACTCATGGCAACTAATGCGTCATTGACATTAGATTTTTTTGACAAACCGAGAAGTAATGCGATTTTAGGGATAGAAGCAGGCGTTTCCCTCACTAAACGCTGGCGAATTCGAGCCGAGTTCAATCAGGCAAGTACCAGCAGGGATGCCACACTTGAAAAGGTCGGGTTCGGAAATGTGTGGAAGCAGTTGACCGCAGAAACATTAGGAGAGGGTTTGCTGCAAACAGGATGGGCTGGCAACGTAGAAACCAACCTTACGATTGATCCACAAACGGAGATCGCTGCGAAATATGAACGGGTAAGTCCGCAATATTTTTCGCTAGGTGCTCCATTTTTAAGGACAGATTATCAAGGGTATGAGTTAAGTATCCGAAAAAGCTATTTTGATGGTAAATTGAGCCTGCAAGGAACGTTTGGTGAATGGCAAGATAATTTAGGAAAACAAAGACTCGCTACTACTTTTTTAAGTAGCTATGCGGCTCAAGCGCAAATCAACTTGATGAAGCAGCTCAGCATAGATGCGAACTATCAACTCAACCTGCTGAAAGGAGGGCTAAACAATACCATCACGACTTACAATACCTCACTTACTTATGGCTATCAATGGGGCAACACGCAAGTGCAAACTGCCTTGTTGGGGACTTGGAGTGAGAGTAAGCAAGCTGCCGCAGAAAATCAACAACATACGAATTTAGTAGATCCAGTAGTGAAGCAAGCTACGTTTACGCAGCAGTTTATCTTTAGAAATTCATTAACGATGGCTACGGCGGTAAGCTATTTGGATGAGGATGATGGAAATCGTATCCATTCAAATCGGGAAATTAAAGAGGGAGGTTTTGCCATTTTACTTCATAGAAGAAATGGATTAATTGGTGGGCAGTGGATTACGACAAGTGCTACTGTGGGATATGATTTTTTTGGGATTTGGAAAAATACACTGGAAGTAACCTATGGATTTGGAAATAATCACTCCACAAGAGCGAACATCGCGTGGCGTTCTGAATATCCAATCATGAAACAATTTAAACTTTCGGTGAGTGGGCAATACGCTCAAGTAAATACAGGAGATGTATTGAAAGATTATAAAGATTTTACAGGACTAATTCATTTGAGCTATACATTTTAAAAATTGATTAGAAGTTTTATGAAAAAGTTAGTTGTATGCTATGTCATACTGCTTTTGCCTTGCCTTGCATTAGGTCAGGACATTAGTACAGGATTGGTAGGTTATTGGCCTTTAGATGGCAATGCCATTGATGCGAAACCTACAGGAACAAAGTACCATGGAGTACTTAAAAATGGTGCAACTCCAACGCTAGATCGGCACAATGTCAGTAATGGAGCCATTAGGTTTGATGGGATAGATGATTTTATTGAAGTATTGGATTATCAATGCCCAGCCACAGCCTTTACCTATAGTTTTTGGTTTATGCCAGCTACTACAATTACTGAAACAGATCCATTTACGGATATCATTTACGGCAAACGAGGAGCGCGCCCTCACTTTACATTTAACTGGAAAAACCAGTACAAGGGGCAGTTAGCAGTTGCTTTAGTAGATACGGACATTAAAGTGGCAGAAGCGGCCACTCCTGCTATAAACTCATGGCCCGCAAATACGTGGTACCATTTTGTAGCTACTTGGGATGGAACAACGCTGACGACTTATGTCAATGGGCAATTGCAAGATACCCAGCCCGCAGACCTATCTACCATTGACCAGGAAGGCATGACAATAGGAGCGCGTCCGTTGTCGAGCTATGCCAGCTTTTTTAATGGTGCTATGGATGATATTCGCGTGTATGATCGGGCCTTGGCACCAGTGGATATTGACGCTTTATATCATGAAGCTCCTGTTTACGAAGGAAAAATTACGCGATTAGCCTTGTACGATGCGCGCAACAACAATGAACTAATGACTTTATCTGATACCACTTTAATTGACGTAGGTGTATTGGGTACCGATAGTTTCACGATTCGCGCATTTACCGATCCGAGCGAAGTCGGGAGCGTTGTGATGGAATTAACTGGAGGAATTCACCATAGTCAGGTTTCATCGAATTCGCCTTACGATTTGTTTGGTAACAATGGGGGTAGCTCATTTCCATTAGGAATATATACGCTTAGCGCTACTCCTTATTCGTTATCGGATGGAAATGGCCTTGCAGGAGAGCAGCGACAAGTTCAGTTGCGGGTGGTCAATGAAGCGAATGCGCTGGGGCAAGGTCAGTGGGCTGGCTCAACAGATACGACGAAGCTCATTTATCGACCAGGAGCCGTAGCCGTTGGCATCGATAGCATTCCCGATGGATTTCAATTGGCGGTGAAGGGAAAAGTAGTGTCCGAAGGCTATGTGGCTCGTTTTGCTGCAGATTGGCCATGGCCAGATTACGTTTTTGAAAAACAATACCAATTGCTGCCGTTAGAAAAAGTAGAAGCATACATCCAGTTGCACAAACACCTGCCTGATGTTCCTTCAGAAGCTGATGTAAAAGCAAATGGTGTCAGCTTAGAAAAAATGGATGCTGCCTTACTCAAAAAGGTAGAAGAGCTCACGCTTTACCTCATTCAGATGGAAAAGGAAAATCGGGAACTCCGCAATAAACAGAAACAGATGGAGTTGAAAATCAATCAATTACTAGAAAAAACTGAACGATAATGAAAACCACGATGCGAAACAAAAGCTTGATATGGCTATGCAGTTTGGTCTTGTTAGCCACCCAACTATCCGCACAAAGTACCCCACCAAAATTGCTATACCCTAGCAACGGACAGGTACTCAAAGAGGCTTATCCCGCATTTAGTTGGGTGAAATCAATGGCTAGAAATATCAACTTTTTGTATGATATCAAAGTAGTTGAGGTGCTGGAAGGGCAGACTCCAGCGCGCGCAATCTTGTCGAATCCTGCCTTGTTTATACAGCAAAATGTGCGCAATAACTTAATGATGTATCCTGTAACTGCGCCTTTATTTCAAGCAGGAAAAAAATATGCTTGGCAGGTGATTGGAAGTTACCAAAGTGGCAGTAATGCAGGGGCGCGTGTAACTCATGGAGCGAAAGAAAATACCATTAGCCTAAAGTTACCTAGCGAAGTATTTTGGTTCCAAATTGAGTCTTCATTTGTGAAGCAGGTGTGTGTAGCCCTAAGCGAAACGGCTCAAAAGGAAACCTATGTCATAGCGGATTTTGTATTGAGGTTTAAATTTGATGAGGCCAACCGTTCGATAGGCCAACAGTTAGATTACACCATAACGGATGAGCAGGGAAATCCCATTTCATCCAAAAGAATTACGCCCGAGCTTGTAGGCGATTATTACCAAATTCCTTTGAGGCAATTTAAGGAATTGCGCAAGAAATCGAATAGAGGGAAATTTTTCTTCCTAAAAGGAGCAAGTGAGGATGAAGCAAATGCTTATGTTGTGAAATTCACTTACCTATAATCAACATGAAAAGATTATTTTGGATATTGATATTGATATATCCCTGTGTTAGCTATGCGCAGTTACCCAGTGTGACTTACCGCTGGCAATGGAACGCAGGGGCGCAATGGGGGCAATCATCAAATTGGGAGCCACAAACTGGAACCGTACCGGGAATCGGCTTTCCCAGTAAGGTCATCATTGAGGCGCAACATCCTACACTAAATGAGCGAATTGAGTTGTATAATACCATTTTTTTAAGTGACTTCACGCTAAAGAATAATGGATTACAGCTACATGAAAATACCATTTATGTCACACAGTTTTTTGAGTTAGAAAATGGAAGTTTTGAAAATGGAGCAATTTTACCCGTGAAAGCTCAAGAAGTATTGATGGTAGATACTCGCCAGATGCAAACGGCAAATTATGTCTTAAGGAGTGCAGGAAGTAAAATCTCTCCTGACATTTTCGCGCAAAGTGGTCAACCAACTAGTTTTTATACGGTATTAGTGGAACCCGAAGTCCCAACGACAAGCCTACAGTTAAATGTATTGGCTAATGATACCTTAGGGGTGGATCGTTTAACTTTAGCAATGTCAGTAAATGCTGTTTCAGGAATACTCGCAGATAGCACCATAGCGGTTTATCAGGATGGCGTATTTGTTGGTGAACTCCAGAAGAAGTATTACAAGCTCGTGCGAGATGCTCATTTGGGAGTGTTTGTTCAGTTTTATGATCATCAGCCAAAAGATGAACCGCTTCCTTTTGCAGCCAATCTCACCAATGGAATTTATTTAAAAGATCCCAGCTATTTTGAAATTACAGGTTTAGCTGATTTACAAGCGCGTCTTGATATTGTAGATGCGCAAAATAGTCCAGTGCTTTCCAATCATGTAAAAGCGCAACTAGCAGATGATGTCATCAAATGGAATCATCAGGGGATTCAGCAAGGAGTTTACCACTTTACCCTCACCGTAGCAGGGCAGGTTTATAAAGGAACATTCGTGAAAAAAAATTAAGATGAAAAAAACTTGGGTTTATTTTGGAGGAGCTTGGGGATTAGGACTCACACTCGTTGTATTTGCTTTATGGATGAAGCAGAGCGATGCCCCAAAAGTGGCTTATGTGCGATCAGCAGAAGTCATCGAAAAGTTTAGAGGAATGCGAGAGGCAGGAGATTTATACCAAAAAAAGCTGTCGAGCTATCAAGCAAATATTGATACCTTACGCGCGACTTTAGAACGAGATATGTTAGTGCTCAAGCGGGAAGCCAACACACTCGGCAAAACTGAATTGGGACTGCGATCAGAACAAATTCGCATGCAACAGGCAAATTTAATCCGTTACGAACAAGCGGTAGAACAAAAGGTCATAGAAGAAGAGCAGGTGATTCAAGGCGCATTTAATCAGATCAACAGTTTAACCGAGCAATTTGCCAAAGAACAGGGCTATGATCTGATTTTAGGCACCACGCAAGACGGAAGCATTCTTTATGGGGCTCCATTGTATGATGTAACGGAAGAAGTCATCGCTTTCCTAAATGAAAATTACTAAGAATACCCATTTACGTTATAGGTTTTGAATTGCAGTTTACACAAACGAAAGTAACATGAAGTGTTTACAGTTACACAGGCGAATAGTTATTGCCTTCCTACTATGTTTGCTGATTGGCTGTCGGCATACCATTGGTTCAGCAGCCGATTTTCAACAGTGGTTGAGCCAAGAAGAAAATGGCTTAATCCAACAAAAAAAGTCGAATAATTTGGCTTTAACTGCCAAGTATTTACCGCCTCAATATTTGGCACTTCGTGATTTAAGTGCATTTGAGCACCCTTCAAAAGCCGTGTACGATAGTTTATTAGAAACCTATACGCATAGTTTAACCTTTCTGCTAACCATAAGCCCGAATAAAACCAAACAGGCAGCAGGAGATATTATGTATCGAGGCATAAAAGATTACCTAGCCTATAAGGAAAGGGTGTCGCAGTTAAACTTTGGAATAAAGAAATACATTCGATTACACACAAAAAATAAAACCTTTAAACCAGTACTTGCAGCTTTTGACAATACCTACAGTTTAGTAGAGCATCGTTCTGTGTATTTAGTGTTTACAGAAGATGAACTAGAAAGTGGCTTCTTGGACGGTGAAGAGTTAGATCTAGTATTTAACGATGAAATTTTCCAAACGGGCATCAATCATTTTAAATTCAAAAGAGAGGATATTCTGAATATACCTTCTATCAAGATTCTTGATTAAGAAACAATACGGTCATGTTCATGTTAAGAAAGAGAAAAGTATTAAAGGTTATTGCGCTCACAATGGCCACTAACTTGTTGTTGGAAATTTTTCTTCCGACAGCAGCATATGCACTCACATCGGGGCCTCATGCTCCCGAGTATTCGAGCTTTGAGCCTGTATCTACTACAGATATGGTAAACCTTACCTCAGGACAGTTTGTCTATAATTTACCAGTTTTGGAAATTGCAGGCCCTGACGGGGGTGGTTATGGACTCTCCTTGTCGTATCACAATGGAGCCAATTCTGAGGAAGAAGCATCTTGGGTCGGCTTAGGCTGGTCCTTAAATCCGGGCGCTTTGAATCGCCAGAGTAGGGGATATCCAGATGACTACAATGGGGTGCGCATCCATAAATACAATAAAACGCGCCCTAACATCTCTGCAAGTTATACCAACTCCGTAGGGCTTGAGTTTTTCAGTAAAAAGGAAGACGATGTAAAAAAGCCCATTGAGTCGCCTGAAAATCAAAAAGATACTGATGAGGAGAATGACGATACGGCCTTAGATGAAGCTGATGTAGGCATGGGTGGAAAGGCAGCTTTTATCTATGGCGTTGGCAATGCCGCTGCGGGAGCAAACAAGGCTGGGTTAAGCAAACTACTTGATTTGGGCGTAAAAAATAGCATTCGCTTTAATAATTACACTGGTTTTGGGCGCTATTTAGGGTTCGATATTGGCGCAAAGGGCTTAGGAGGCATGGGCTTCAATATGGGTACAAGTGGCAATACGTTTAGTGCTCATGTCAATGTGCCGGCTATCCTCTCAAAGTTTCGCAAAAAACAAACCGAGGAACCAGAAGGCTGGTCTACTAAAAAGCGCTTCTTGAAAAAACTTGGAAATTATGCTTCAACGTATGCTAGTCGTACAAGTGTCATGAAGCAATTGGGGAGTGCATACGGGAGTACCTATGGAATTTACTCCTTTGGAGAGCATGTGATTTCTTCGTCAATGGCTCGCATGCAACGTGGGCGATCTTCCAACTGGGCATTGGGGGTGAGTGCCACTTTCAATAACATCAACTCTGGTGTGAATACAGGGTTTAGGGGAAATGTTACCGTAAAAAGAAGTGAGCCCGTAGTAGCTATGGATGCTTATGGGTATTTGCACACCCCGAATGATATGCAGGAAGCGGCTTTACAAGATTATTATGTAGAAAAAAATAGTCCTTATCAAAAGCGAAACCTGTTTATAGGCATTCCCTTTAACAATGCAGATCACTTTATTTATACTGGAGAAGGCATTGGCGGAGCGATGCGTTTTTTCCCCCGATCTGTAGGAACATTTTATCCAAATCCAGTAAAGAATGTAACCGATATCTTTCAAGGAGGCTTTGACTTAAATATAGGTGCCTCAGTTGGTATTGGTGCAGACTTTGGCTTTGGTTCTCAAAAGTCTATTGTTAAAAAGTGGCAAAAAGAAGGAAATACGGGGCAAGCCGATTTTGATAATACTGGTGGCGCATTTCGTTTTAAAGGAGATAAGGCCGGTAGTGTAAGCTATGGGGAATCAGACCTGAAAGTGGCCAAATTGGAAAAAGGGTGGTTTGGCGCTGAAGCAAACTTGGATGACTTGTCAGATTTTAGCTTAAAAAGTGAGGAATTCAGCCATTCTTCTTATGTGCAGCATCATACCGTAGGTAATATTAGCCAAAGCAATCGCTTTAATAAAATGTTGGATTTGGCACAACTGAATAGCATTGCGGGCACACATCGAGACTTGATCGTAGAAACGCAAGTGCATAATGCAGATGGCATTCGTTATGTATACGGTCAACCAGTATTTAATCGGAGGCAAGCGAATCTTCAGTTTGATGTAAAAAAATCTACTGATAAGCTTGTAGGCAAGGCATTAGCTTTTAAAACTACAGCTTTGCATACCAGTCCAAAGGGATATGAAGTAGATACTAAAAACCCGATGCACGAAACAGTAGTGGGAGAAATCAATAATGCGCCTTATGCCAGTACGTATTTACTGACCCAAATTTTCACTTACGATTATGTGGATGTGGGCAACAATGGCATTGATAGTGCCGATTTTGGTGGATGGACGCAGTTCCACTACCATAAAGCCTATGGTGAAGGCAGTGAGAAAAACGATTGGTATCGCTGGAGAAATCCTTATAATGGTTTGCTCTATCATGAGAATAGCCTATCAGATTCAAAAGATAATACTGGATCAGTAACTACTGCTGAGAAAGAGGTGTTTTACTTGAAAGCCATCGAAACCAAAACACACATTGCCTTTTTTGTCACCAATGAAGCAACACCAGAACGTTTTAAAGCCGTAAATACCTTCAATGTGCCAGCGCATTTACTTACAGGATCGGGCAATAAGCGTTTAGATGGATTAGGCGCGGCTAGATTAACCGCTACAAACGATCCCGCTTCCGAAGCGGAGGGAACGAAAGATGTGACGCAGCGCACAGAATATTTAGAGAAAATCGTATTATTTCATAAAAAACGACCAGATAAACCCATTAAAACCACGCATTTCCAATACGATTATAGCTTAGTGAAGAATGTTCCGAATAATGAACAATCGAATTACCCCGCTTCTCGTAATTGCAACAATTGTGGCAAACTGACTTTAAAGAAAGTTTGGTTCACTTACGAAGGCATTCACGAAGCACGAACAAGTCCTTTTGTATTCGATTATAAATACAAAGACTTCAAAACGTTCACACCAAATGTGCAAGACCGCTATGGCGATATTTTGCAAGCCAATCGACACTATAGTGATGCCGCTCAAAATCCTGACTATCATCCAACGATGCTCGATGCTTGGGGGAATGTACAATTTGATGCCGCTAATCGTAAGGCTGAAATGAAAAATTGGGTAGGGCAGCAAAGCTTAACAAGTGCAGAACAAGAAAGTTATGATCCTGCTGCTTGGCAATTGAAACAAATTACCTTGCCCTCTGGCGGACAAATTCTCATTGAATACGAAGAAAAGGATTACAGCTACATTCAAGATCGCGCGCCCATGACCATGGTGAGTTTAATGGGAGATGGCGAAAACCATCAAAATCACCCGTATTACGACATTAATATTGCTGATTTAGGCATTGAAGAAAAGGATATTCCTGAACAAATCGAGCAGTTAAAAGCGTATTTTTCTACCGAGAAAATGTATTTTAAGTTTCTCTATAAACTCATTGGAGAGGGCACCCCCACATTAGACGATTGTAAGTCAGAATACATTACAGGGTATACAAAAGTTGATGCGGCTAATATTCATCGAGTGAATAATACGATTCGCATTCCTTTGGCTAGCCAAAAAAACTATGATGGTTATACAGCCACTCCATTACAAGCTTGTTATGATTTCTATTCTACAAAACGAGTAGGAAAATGGCATCAAAACGATGGTTACGATTGCGTAGGAGCCTTTGAAAACGAAATGGAAGATGAAGTGTGGCGTTTTGAAAATAACTACTTCGAGCGCATTGCTTACGTAACCAAATACATGGCAAAGCTTGCGGCAAGAAGCTTAGATCAAGAATACGGCATTCCTGCAAAATCGCAAATCGGAAAAGCCATTAACTATGAATTGTCTTACCTAAAATTACCCATGATCAAAGCCAAACGAGGTGGAGGGATTCGGGTAAAACGATTATTGATGTACGATTATGGCATTGAAGGAGAAGGCGTGTTACTTGGGCAAGAATATAACTATGAAGAGGTGGTGAAGGATAGAAATGACAACATTATAAAGGTCATTTCAAGTGGAGTAGTGGATAGCGAACCTGCTTTAGAAGATGATGCGTTGGTAACATTTTTGCCGCGTAAAAATCAGCAGTGGTACAGTAGAATCACAGCAGGTAAAGACAAAGCGCAAAGTGAAGGGCCATTGGGTAGGAGCATTATTTCGGGTAATACGGTGATGCATAGTAGGGTAGTGGTAGAGAATATCCACAAAGGAGAAACAGGCACAGGATTTACGGTACATGAATTTACCACTCCCAAAGATTACCCGTTCGATATGCCTTATCGCTTAGGTGATGAAACAAACGATTACCACTCCGATTTAAAGTCTGCAAATAGTTCCGCTGGCTTCGCTTATGGTGTGCAAAAAACGCCTTTGTCGGATAATCAGAAGGTGTTAAGTCTTGCCATACCTGCTGGCCTGTTCTTCTATAAGCAACGCATGGCCTGGATGACGCAAGGATTCCGATTTATCCGCATGCAATATGGGCAACCCAAGCAAATTGTTTCTTATGAAGGCGATTACAATCCTGAAACCTTAGATTATGCGGTACGGTCATCTGCACAGGTTTATGAGTATTACCAACCAGGCGAAAAAGTGAGAATGTTACAACCTGATGGCAAACTCGACTATCAATTGCCTGGTAAAGAAACTGATATTGCAATGGAGTCCAAGTCGGTGCTAGACAAAACCTTTGACTTTGCCATTGATGTTGATTTAGCCATTGGGCTTACGCCTCCACCACCAGTGATTGTCAGTGCGTCGTTAAGCTTTTCATTACAAAATGAGAAAATTAGCACCCATGCCACTTCCAAAGTGATTGATTATCCTGCTATTGTCAAAAGCGTTACCGCTTTCCAAAATGGGGTAGAAAGCAAAACCGAAAACTTGGCCTTTAATCCGATTACGGGGCAGGTGATGCTCACACGCACCTCGGATGCTTTTGATCGAGTAGCCATTGCCAATCATGGAACACACGATGGGAGCATTTATTCCCTCAACCTTCCTGCCGCTTGGTATTATGATGAATTGGGTAGAAAGTTTGAAAATGGGATCGATTATGGTGCTTCCAGATCGAATCAATTGAGTGCAGGGGTTTCTGCCATTATCGCTCATGGGACAAATGGTAATCCGCTCACTTCCGACAGCACTTGGCACATACCAAAAGACGTGCTGCGCGTAGATTTACAAACCTATGATAAGAATTGGCTAGAAGCCTCAAAACCGTATTATGAGGTATTGAAACAAGACTATCAAATTACCGACCAGGCCAAGAGTGAATTGAATAAGGTTTGGAGAGCCTCAAAAGCATACACTTACCGAGATAATGTGACGAGTGCAAACACCATTTCCGAAGGCATTCGCAAGGGAGGCATGATGGCCGAAATCGCCTTCCCTACCGATAAGGATTGGTCAGATGGTATTGGTGACTTAGATTCGAAATGGATTTTGAGTAGTGAAGTGAAGCAATACACGCCCAACGGACAACCCATTGAAGAAGAAAACGCATTAGGCATACCGAGTACCGTGAAGTTTGGTTACCATAATGTGTTGCCAACGATGGTTGCTACAAATGCGCGATATACAGGAATTTATTTCAATGATTTTGAAACGGCTGAAGGTGCTCGTATTGCAACTGACCGCGCACATTCAGGAAAACATTCCCTACATTTTCAGGCTGCTGATCAAAATACCCCCATTATGGAAGGGCTGATTAGTGATGAAATCTTAAAACCAACGATCGCCACACAAGGACTCAAAGGGGGGGCAAGAATTAGAATGTGGGTACGAGGAAGCGATGCCGTGAATTTGGGAATCAAGATTTTGAGCACAGTAACTCCCATGACGAAAGTAGCGCGTACAGGAGAATGGAGCTTGTATCAAGCAGATATTTCAAAGGAGGATTTACCCGATATAGGAGATCAGTTTGAGGTATTTTTAGCCTACGATGGTTCAGAAGAATTGTGGTTAGACGACATGAAGCTACAGCCTTTAGACGCGCAAGGCACATGCTATGTGTACGATGTGGCTACTTTCAGGTTACTCACGCAATTTGATGATCAACACTTTGGCCTCTATTATCAATACGATGCCGAAGGGAAGCTCATGCGTAAGCTCATCGAAACCGAGCGGGGCCTAAAAACAGTAAGTGAAACACAATATAACACCAAGAAAGTAAGTCATTAACCCCGCTTACTTCCTTGTTTCAGCACATTTTAATGTTGAAATGTGCTGAATTCAACATCATTACCAATTGAAACCGATGAATAAGAAGTCAAACACCATAGTGGAAAACAGTGCAGAACGTGAACGTTACTGCCCAAGTTTTCCAAAAGCTAGTTTGTTATTTGCTGGATTAATCATTTTAATGACCATCCAACAGGTTCGGGCACAGCATGATTGTAAGCAATTGATTGTAGATCATGTGAAAAGAATGAATGCATTTGGTTTGCCCACAGGAAAGCAAGTGTATTACATGCACAGCACCACCACTTTAGAGCCGAATAGCGATAAGGTAAAAGCACATTTTGCACTTTCTCCTAAAGATATTGAGGTGTCCATTATGGTGAGTAAGCACTTTATGGCCTATCAGAGCTCGTACATTGAGGTTTACCAAGATGAAGCGGAAAGTTATACTGTCATTCATCCGCAAAAAACAATAATTTGTGCCAAGAAGAATGCATCAGCTTCAGCAGCCTCAAAACAAGACTTTGCCAAAAGCTTGGGGAAAGTACAGCAAGATTTACTTCAATTGACGGAAGTTTCCAAGTGCGAAACGGGCACTTGGAAAGGGAAACCCATCCAAGTTATCGAGCTCGAAACAACGAAAGAAGGGCAACAGAAATACAACATCAAGAAATTGATTTATTTCTATGATACTACTTCGCAATCAGTTGTAAAACAATGGATTGAGTACGTGCCAGATCACAAGTACAAGCGGCAAATTGCCACGTATCATCAGTTAGATTTAAACTATAAAGGCCAAGTAGCTAAACAGGCAAGGTCGAGAATTTTTACAGCTAAGAATCAACTTCATAAATCATATCAGGGCTATAAGCTAGAGTATCAGAATTAAAAAGGTTATCGGAAATGAAACGATATTTCAAACATACTAAGATTACCTTGATGGTAATTTTGGCCACGCTCGCTTTGTCTGCAAATTACAGTAAAGCGCAGGTCTTTCAGAGTGGAAGCTATACAGATACTGCTTCCAGCAAGCTATTGACGGTTTATGGAGGAAGTCCATTAACACTTCAACTGCCAACTACTCCGCTAGGTGCACAAATTAAAAGTGCAAAACTTTATGTTAAGGTAGATTTGGGCGATGACTTTACCTTTGGTAACCTACCATTTCAGGCACCCATTGTGTATACCTTAAAAGCCATAGGGACAAGCACAACGACAATAAGTAACAATGCGAGTTTTAACATCAGCAATAAAGCACCAGAAGCGGCTTTTTATGTAGACATTACCCATTTACTCCAATCTCAAGGAGCCGTTACTTCTTTTGAAATCCCTACCGTAAATTTTAGTGTAGAAGCAGATGGATTAACAGCAAGCTTGAAAAATCGCATTCAAAATGCACTGCGATTGAGTATGAGTTATGTGATTGATTACCAGATAGATGTGAGTAATATGATCGTAACAACTACTGATAGTCGTGTAACGCCTGGTTTAAAGGGAGTGGAGTTTAATTGGAGTCATACAGGCTTAGCGCCCAATTATCAATTTCAATTATTGAGGTTGTATAATACGGACCCCACTAAAAAAGATAGTACCAATATTACGGCTGAGGTAGATTGGAATAAAGCCCTGTCCTTAGAGATGGAATCGCATCAACGGTTTTTAAAATTGACGATGGCAGAAGGAACAGGCTATTACATTTGGCGTGTTCGGCCTATTGGTAACTTATGTGAAGGAGGCATTGCCAACCCTTGTAATTATGGAAAATGGTCGAATGAATATGCAGGAACAATTTCGTTAAATGGCCCAAGTAGCTTTCCTACAGATGCGCAAGGCAGACAAGTAGCTGGATTTTTTTATGAAGATCCTGATGATCAATTGAATTTCGTGTATGGTCGTACGTTCTCTGAGCAAGGGAAAATAAAAGAAACCGTAACATATGCCAATGGTTTGCAGCAAGTAAGGCAGAAACAAACGCGAATCCCTTCGGACAATACAACCGTTACCGCTCAAACCATTTATGACTTTACAGGTAGGCCAAGAGTCAATACCTTACCCGTTCCCAAAGAAGAAGAGGGATTAACAGGTTATAAAAAGAAGTTTGTGCAGAATGAGAAAGGAGAGCTGTTTGGCGCGAAAGATTTTGATGACGAGACCACAGGAACCATTACGAATCCTAAAAAAATCAAGCAAGAAGGAACCGATTTTAGCTATTACGATGGAAAGAACTCAGGCACACTGAATGCGCATGTAGCGGATGCAGAGGGCTATGCCTACACCGCATCTTTATACGAAAATGACGGTACGGGTCGGGTAAAAGAGCAATCGGGAGTAGGACGCAAGCACATGATAGGCAATGGGCAGCATGGAAATGGCGGGGGAAAAACCTTGCGCACCTTCTATGAACAAGCTACTGAAGCGGAACTCATTCGTTTATTTGGCGATGAAGCCCCCGATCATAAAAGCGTGATGAAGACCATTACCTTAGATCAAAACAATGTGGGAAATATCAGCTATACCTCAAAAGAAGGAAAAGTAATTGCCAGCTGTTTAATTGCGTTAGATCATGCGCAAGACAGCCTATTACCACTCAAAGATTCGGCTACCGAAGTGTTGTTGGAAGATAAAATTACAGGAAACTACCAAAGCTTTAACAAAATTGCGAGTAGCAAACGAATGAGCCTACTGGAACAAAAAACCTTATTTATCGACTATATAAGCGATTGTAACAGCAGCAGCAATTGTGAGTACACATTAACCGTGCTGATTAAGAAAATTGATGGTAAGCCCTTTACGCCTGTAAATGAGCAAAGCTCGGGGAATATTGCTTGGCTGATGGACAATGCAACTACGCAAGGGTATATCATTAGTCAATCAACCACTGTAACCTGTGGCACTCAAGTTACATTTAATGACATTTCTTTACCTGCAGGAGCATACATCATTGAAAAACAGTTGGTGCCTACTGCTGAGTTTTATACGCGAATGGAAATGGAAAAAGAAGCCATCGGAGAAAAAACCACTCCTTTTGTAAACCTGATGGCCGATTGGATTGATGAGATCGTGTGCTCAAAAGATGTAGCACAGTTTTATGCGCGAATGGACACCTTAAATGCAGGTTTAAAAGGCTGCTTTGTGGGAACGGGCAATGCTTTTGGACCGCCTGCATCTTTAGCGGGATGTACCTTTACTACTAGAGATACCACCTACTATAAAAACCTAGATGCCTATTACCAAAAACTCGGCTTAACTTGGGATACGGCCTTATACGCCACATTTTTTACCCCCATGCACCAAGTGAAATTGCGAAGAGGCTTTGAGATTATTGTCAACACACCCGAATGTGCGGGACTAACTGTACCGCTAGATTTTCAAGATGTGATTGATTGTAGTGATGTTTCGCTCGCGCTAACGGATAAAAATAAAACCTATAATGATGTAGGGGGGACGCAGTACATCGCGGTAAACCCATTTATGTTTTTGGATAAAGGCTTAATTGCTGCAGGAAATGAACAGCTCGTTAACACCGAATTTTCGCCCGATTTAGAAGGCTATGCCTATGGCTTCTTTTGGGATTGTACCCCCGAAGAATCAGCACTGGTCGCTGAAATTGATAGCCTGATTTTTAAACATAATCAAGATCAAACCAATACGCAGCTTCCAAGTCAAGCGAGCTTGCGCCAATTATTTGAAAATGAGTTTCATATTTATATGGGCGATGAGGCATTGCTCAATGCCCATTACATTGATCATGAATTGACGGTGAAAGAAATATTAGGTGTCAATAACCTGACGCATGCCCGTAACAAAGTCATCTTTATCTACCTCAATTACTTGGTGCCTTACATGAAAGGCTATGAAGTGCCTGGTACTTTTAACCTCATGGCACATCACATGCTTACCGATGAGTATACGACAGATGGTTTTACCATTGATGCGTTGGTAGATGATGCTGGAAATGACCGCGAATTAGTATATAACGGGCCAGCAGTGAAGAAGAACGATTGTGGGGACGAGATGACCTTGGCCAATGGCTTAACCCCAACCGTTCCTGAAGAACTGACTGGCTTGGATAAAATTGTGAGCCAACAATATTATTGTGATGACCTGTACAATTGCTGGTCGAGCCAATTGGGTTTGGTAAAAGCGGTGCGGGCAAAATGCCCAAATACAGAAACTTTTGATTTTAGCTTTGGCGAACCTCCGTACAGCTTATCCGATCGGATAGATGAAGAAGAGGGGGATCATGACAACCACTTTGATGATAACATCAAATTAAACTGGATTTTGAAGTTATTCTTAGGAAAGAAGATCAAGAAAATTTCTAAGAAAGTGAGAACACTTCAAGTAAACCCAGCTGATCGAGCTGCTGGCGAAAAAGATGAAGATACCCCTTTTATTCCAATAGATCCTAAATACCATATAGTAGGTGAGTTCTTGAATTGTACGGGGTATAAATTCGCTAAAATTATTACAGAATCAGACCCTTCCCCAATACATGAGGATGTGATTGGAAACTACCTCTACAGCGCTCCTGCTGCCAGAAACGATTATGATTTTAGCAATCCAAATTCAGCTTGGTATCCTTATTCAGGAGAAGATAGGGGGTATTCGCCAAATGCAGACTGGCAGAAGGTATTCCGATTAGCACAAGATGGAAAGGAAAAAGAATACAATGATCCTTTAGAGCAGTTTAAATTCATCAACGACCCGATTTATGCCTTTAAGTATTATGAGTATCCTTATGAAGTTAATGTGGCAAACGATGTAGATAATGGGTACAGAAGGTTGGAGTTACTCACTTGTTATAAAGATTATGAAGTAGACGATTGCAACATTTGTGGCTTTGGCTATATCCAATGTCCGCTTACAAATGCGAACTGGGCTTCAGATCAACGATATGGTTTTTATGCGATGTTGAGCACATACGAACCTTATCTCGATACCACCTTATTAGATGCCCAACCTAAGGATTATTTGTCGGCAGGTTATCGGGAAATCAACGATAAGGGAGAAGTTGTATTTTCTTCGTGGGATGGTTCTTTTTCAGGTACAGGCTACCAACAGTTAAAGCAAGATGGCTTTACATTGAATGGAAAACGCTTACCTACAAAAGTAGAACTCGATATCACAAGCTATAACGAGGAAGTGATGCGGGTTTGTGAAGGGAAACGCTCAGCGTTAAAGTTAAAACTCATGCAAATATTTGCCGAGAACTGCTATGAAATTGTGCCTTGTTGCGAAGATAGTATCAGTACTTTATATGCAGATACTACTCAGCATAGCCTTGTCAATAATAAAGTGTTGGAGCAAGACATTGATGTACTGGTAGATCAAATGATTCAACAATGTCAGGAGAGGGGGCAAATCGGAAGTTTCCGCGTAGTTGAAGAAGGATGTAAATTCTCCAGCAATTTCGCTAAAGGAGATGTGATTACGGAAGTGGAATACGGTGTAGTAGAAAGCAATTTACATGCTGCGAATACGGTTAATTTCCACTACCGCACCAACCTATCAGACAATCCACCGAATTGGCTTGAAAACGATACGACTAGCTTAACCTATAAGGATCCGATTACAGGAGAGGATAAGGAAGTGATTAATATGAGTAATGCGAGTTTTACGCGTGACTTAGACCCGAGTGTTACTTACTGCGAATGGAACAGACGTAGAGAGGTCATGGAAATGGAGATGAAGATCAATCTTCCCAACCGTTGCCAAGGCCAGCCCGTTGGAGGCAAAACACCTTACGATGCGGCATGTGATCCAAGTAATCCATTAAATCCTTATAAAGAACAGCAAAAGATGGTGATGGATGGGGCTGGAAAATACCCTAAATCGAAGCGGAACCCGACAGTGATCCGCTTAAAAGTAACTATTGACAAAAAGAATCAAGCAACAACAGCAGTTCAGAAATAGCCAAAGCCTTAGATATATACAGCTATGAAAAATGTGAAGCAATTTTTTAGCTTTCCTAAAAATCCTCCAAGCCTTTGGAGTGGAGCCATGGGGAATCGTTTTCGGATGCTTTTAAGCATGCTGGTAGTAGTGATACTGAGTTTATCATTTGATCAACCCACTGTTCAAGCCCAAACGCATTATACTTGGACAGGCAGTAGCTCATCAGATTGGGGTACTGCGAACAACTGGAGTCCAACAGGAGTGCCTAGCACAGCAGATACCGTTACGATTGGCAGTACCACACATCAGCCTCAGCTTGATCAAGCAAGAACCGTTGCTCGGTTGAAGATGACAGCAGGTTCAGCGTTAAACTTTAATGCTACAATCCTCACCGTTCAGCATATCCTAGAAATTTCAGATGCGAACCTGAGTAATGGTAAACTGGTCATTAACAATGCTATTGATGGTTATTATGTATATACGCATATGACTAGAACAATTGCCGATGTGGAAATTGAAGCGACTCTTGGCAACTTTCATAGTCATCGGAGCACCTTCAAGCAGCCCTTTAAGCTGACCTATGAAACACCCGCACAAAACTCAAGCTCTGGCGGCATTAACCTATACCAAAGTGTTTTTGAACAAGATGCAGCATTTATCCAAAATCACAATGTAGATGAACTGGATATTGATCGGGCTACTTTTAATCAAAACCTGACCTTAACAACAAATAGCACTCGCCCCATTCGAGTCGGATATTCGGGCAGTGTAACCTTAAAACAAGGAACAGAAATAAATAGCTTAGGGGATGGAGGCATGTTGTTCAAGGGATTGCACCTTGCGGCTAATCAAAGCATTCGAAATGGTAACCTTGGCTTTACCAAAGGGACATTGGGTTTTGATAATTGTTTAATAGAAAGCCCATTAAATTTCACGAGTTCAGGAAATGTAAGAGGGTTTTGGAAAGGAAATACCTTTAATAATCAGGTTGATATGACCATTCCGTCTTCATCCGTTTTTTATAATAACGTGTTTAATGATAGCACAAAGCTGATTATAGGAGGGACATCCTTTGGCAATACGTTTAATGGACCATTAGAAGTGATTACAAGTAGTGGTATTACGTTTAGCGCCAATATTGGCGATTCCTTTAATCATCACGTGACTTTTAGAACGGTTGGAAGTAATCGGATTACCTTAAGTTCTGGAGAAGCGAAATCTACCTTTACAGGAAATATTTACATAGATAATGCAAGTGGAAACATCCAAAATACCTCAAATCTAGGCGGAATTATTTTTTCGGGTACAGGAGATCAAATCATTGGCCTTCCGCCGCATGAAACCTTGACCAATCGTCCATTTTATACTAAAATTACCGAAATTAATAAACCTAGTGGACGAGTAATTATTCAAACGCCAGTAGAGTTTGACGGAAAACTCACTTTTACCCAAGGCGGTCTATTCAATGATGGAAGCGAACTAATTCTGGGTAGAAATAGCACGTATGTAGGGGCAGGCTCTGCAAACCATAACTACATTGAAGGTAAAGTAAAGCTTGTTATTAACCAAAGTGTTCGCTATGATGTACCTTTAGGGCTTGCGGGTAACTATCGACCTTTTCAAGTGAACGGATATGGAGGGAGTCAAGCTGTAGAGCTAGAATATGTTGCCGCAACACCTCCTGCAAATCCTACGACTGGTTGCGTGCGACTCAGCAATTGCGAGTACTGGCGTTTAACGCCAGTACAGGGTTTCCTTTTCCAGTTTTCTGTAGGATTAGCTACTCCTGAAGCTTGCGATTTACCATCGTCTCCTGAAATTGCCCATTATACAGGAAGCGAATGGGTGATCCGAGACAGCAGAGTGGATAATGAATGGATCACTGGAAGATCAAGGGAAACAGGGTTAAGTACTGGACAAGATTACTATTATACCTTTGGGACTTCTTCTATAGGTACGGTGAGCGGGCCAAGCCTGATTTGCCAACAAGCAACAGCAAGCTATGAAATTACAGGCGATGGGACAACGAGCAATTATCAATGGACAGTACCTACAGGCTTTACGATTACTTCGGGGCAAGGAACCAACCAAATTACCGTAACTACAGATGCAACGGCAACAAGTGGCAACATCGAGGTCAATGTTCCAAATGGTGCTTGTGATGCGGCAACCTATGCAGTAACGCTAAATGAGTTGCCTGCCGATGCAGGAAATATAAGTGGCTTAACAACTGTTTGTCCAAATGCACAAGGAGTTACCTATACGGTTCCTGCCATTTCAGGGGCCGATGCCTATGTGTGGATGCTGCCTCATCATACTGCTCAAGCAGGAACAGGTGCAACAGGAACCGTTGAGACTACACAGCATTCAATTGAGATCGATTTTTCAAGTCATTTTAGTGGAGGGGCAATTTCCGTTAGTGGAAAAAGTACCCAATGTGGAACAGGAAATCCATCGACACTGGCTATCCAATTAAATACGTCCCTTACGGCTACTTTAGCGGTTAAAAAACAGCCAGCTTGTCAAGGAGGTGAAGGCGAAGTGGAGATCACCACCAATGGAGCGTATTACACCCTATACCAAAATGGAAATCCGTATGCAGGGCAAGTCGATGTGCCTGTTCCTGCTGCTACATTTAGCATACAAAACTTAGCTGAAGGAACCTACCATGTGGTCATTAAAGATGCGAATGGCTGTACAGTGGAAAGTGACGCATTAAGGTTAAGAGCTGAGAAAAAATTAGTTTGGAGCCAGCAGGTCGGTGGAACAGGTGGTTATGATTTCGCTGTTTCAACAATAGATGCTACTGGAAATGTTTACGTGGGTGGTAATTACACCCAACCGATTACTTTAGGTGAAGGCAATCATCAGGTAACCTTAACGCATTCGGGTGATGTAGATATGTTTTGGGCCAAATATTCTCCTGAAGGAGCACTCATCTGGGCGAAAAAAGCAACTGGCCCTCAAAAAGAATATGTAAATGATCTCCATACCGATGCTAACGGGAATTTGTACATCACCGGTTTTTATGGTACAAATGTAGATTTTGATGGTCGCGCGGTTTCATCAAGTAATGGTACAGATATGTTTGTAGCAAAGTACGATACCAATGGCAATCTGGTATGGATGAAAGCGGGAACAGGTACATCAGCGATTCAAGGAAAAGGAGTGAGAGCAGATGCCGCTGGGAATGTTTTTGTGAGTGGGTGGTTTTACAATGACATTACTTTTGATGGGGTCAATCGCATCAATGCCTCAAATTGGCAGTCTGATGTGTTTTTAGCAAAGTACGATGCGCAAGGAAATTTCTTATGGGCACAAACAGGTGGAACCATAGGAGTGGATTATGGTTTTAGAATGGAAGTGGATGCCCAAGGAAATGCCTACATCGTAGGTTCCTATACAGCAGGAGCTAACTTTTCAGGGCAAACCTTAACTACTCAAGTAGCGGGAAAAAGAGATGCTTTTGTCGCCAAATATGATGAAAATGGCAATTTGAAGTGGATCAAGACCCATGGAAGTCCAAATGACGATTACCTGAATGCCATTGCCATTGATGCGCAAGGAAATGTATACTTGGGCGCACACTATGCAAATACAGTCACTGTAGGGAATCAAGTGTTGACGGCTCCATCAGGCACTACCAACGACCTTCTCTTAATTAAATACGATACTTTTGGAAATCTCATTTGGGCACAAAATGGCAATAGTACGGGAAATTCGGGAGTAAATGCCCTAACAGTTGCGCCTTCTGGCGAGCTGTACATAGCTGGGTGGCATAGTGGAGTTGCGACTATTGGTGGTCAAACGATTGATCATCAAACGGGGCAAGTCATGTATGTGGCGCAACTTCAGGCTGACGGTACAGTATCTACCATCCATCAAACCGTTCAATTATCAGCCGCAGGAGGGTTCTACACCTTAAATGTTGATGCAGACGAAAACTTTATCGTAAGTGGTGATTTTACAAGCCAAATTGACTTAGATCAAACGACTTCAATTTCAAGTTTAGGAGGAGTAGATGGATATGTTGCAAAATATGGAAATCAACAAGCACCATCGCTCAGTGGGATTACAGGCGCAACATCAGTTTGTAGAAACAAAGCCGAACAATACACGGTTTCAGGCATTTCGGGAGCTGAAAAATACCAATGGACGTTACCAAATGGCGCAACTTCAACTTCTGGAACGACCATCGCCACCGCTCCAAATGTAATAGTTGAGACAAATGATGCTCAAATTACCTTATCATTCTCACCTACAGCAAGTAATGGTCAATTAGCGGTAGTTGGTGTAAATGCATGTGGTCAGTCAGATCGGGCTACATTAGCAATCAACGTGATAGATCAAGCGAATATCCAGTCTATTGAAGGAAATACCTTAGTCTGTATGGATAGCCAAAGTCAAACGGCTACGTATCGAGCAATTGCTGATGCAGGGATTATGGCTTTCCGTTGGGAAGTTAGACCCAGCACCATTTTAGATGTAAATGCACCAGCAACAGAAAGCGGAATTGCCTTAACACCCATTTCTTGGACCGATTCCTTAGCCGTATTCCAAACGACTTCTGATCAAGTAGAATTCCGTTTTAATGACATTGGCACTTACATCAATGCCATTACTGTGAGTGATACCACCACAGCTTGTGGCGATGTAGGAACAAGTGCAACGCTCAACCTAATATTGCATCCCAATCCAGCGGCTGAATTATGGTTGGCGGATAAGTTATCTTGTAGTGCCACTGATGTAACCGCTAAATTAATCCTGAAAACAAATCAAGCTCAAGTAACCACTTATGAAGTGTATAAAGTGGGTCAAGTAAATCCGATTCTAATAGGAAATGCAACAGTGAACGGACAGGAAACACTCGATACATTGGGAGCGTTTCCCTATGGGGAATACTATGTGAAAGTAATCGATCAGCAAGGTTGTCAAGTGACCACGGAGCAGCTTAAAATCGAACCCGATAAACGTTCCGATGGTACCATTATCGTAGATCAATCGGTTACCTTAGATCGCCTATCTACTCAGGTGGTTTGTCAAGGTAAAGCGGTAGGGGTATGGTTCCAGACCCAATGCCTCTTTGGTAATGAGTATTTTGCACAAATTCAAGTAGGCAATGATACCCTAACCTTAGGAAGTGTAACAGGAGCAGGCAATTTGATGATTACCGCAGCTTTCCCCGCAACGGTTCCTGTAGGTACTTATCCCATTTGGGTAGTTTCTTCAAGCGGAATTTCCTCAACGAGCAAACTAATCCGAGTGGAGCCTAATCCTGATTTTATTGGCGATATTGGTAGCATTCAAGGAGACGATCTGGCCTGTTTGCATCAAGATGAATTATATACCTACACCTTAGGTACTGCACCAGTAGCAGGCGTAGACGAGTACCATTGGACGATTGGTGGAAATACCTATATTACGACCACCCATACATTCCAATACCGATTCTACCAACAACATACAGCAGCAGAAAGTCCGTTAACCTTGAAGGTATTCTTAAAAGATAGTTGTGGGGTATCTTTAGAAACAACTAAAACCATCACCTTACTTGAAGGCCTTCCAACAAAAGGAAGTACAACCGGCGGGATTTATTGTGAGAATACAGGATTTACCTTAGTGAGTCAAGGCATTACAGGAGCCACGAGCTATGTGTGGGATTTGAGTGCATTACCCGACAAACTAAGAATTACTGCATCAAGTGGCAGTTGGAGTAATGGGAAGAACTATGTGACGACTACACCTTACATCAACTTAATGATTACGAATGATGATGTGGTAGATATCACCTTCCCGATAAAGGTAAGCGGAACCAATCACTGCGGTAGTGGGGCTGATTCTGATGAAGTTTTACTAACGATCAAATGGACACCGGATGTAAACCTAGCAGTAGACCAAGGATATACTTCTTGTTATGATGCAAAGGATGGCTCATTGACTGCTTCTACTAATGCAACAGTGGGAACGTATACCTTAGAAAAGTTCCGTAATGATGGCACCTGGCATCCTTATACAAATAATTCAGGGCGTAATTTTACCAATGTGGCTTTTGATGCCACAACAGGAAACCCTTTCCCTTCAGCTTTTGAAAATTTGGGAATTGGCTCGTATCGCATCGCCTTAACACCGCCCAATGCTTGTGTGGCATACAGTCCAATAAGTACCATTCAAGACGGCAGTCCTCATCCAACTTTAAGTTGTTTAAGTGCCTTACCTTGTGAGGGCGCTTGGAACGGCAAAATGGAGTTTGCAATCAATTATTTAGGCCAGCCTGCAAACTTTGCGGGGAGTTATACCTATCAAATTGTACGTCAATCAGATCAGGCACTCATTACTTCAGGAGTTTTCCAAGATCAATCGGGTAGCATAACCATTGACCATATTCCAACGGTTGAGCCAGAGGTATACTATGAGTTCGTCGTAGCCGCAAACCTACAAGGAAGCGATCCTACTTGTACGACTTGTACGGATCCTTATTGTGAAGTAAGACGCGTCTTTTCTTTTGCAAAACCAGCGCCTGCTATTGCATTGCACAACTACAAATTGAAAGATGATCGCACCACAAAAGCATATTTCTTATGTGTGGCAGCATCTGGCGCAAAAGTTCCTTACACGCTAAGCGCAACAGTGAACAGTTGCAGCCAACCTTTCGAAAATTATCGTGTCATCTTATCAGACACTTCAGGAAACACCATTTCTGATCAGTTTTATAACTTCTCTGGTACTCAGATTGGAACTACTGCTGTTTTTGATAGTTTGGATGTTGGGGCGTATTCTTTGAAGTTTATTGCAGGGGCAAACAATTATCAGTGTGAAACAGAAGAAGTCTTTGAAGTGATTCGCCTTGATGAGATTGAAGTGAAGCTAAAAACTACAGATGAAACCTGTACGGATGCCAATGATGGAACTGTTCAGGCCCTTGTAAGCGCGGCAGCAGGCGGTGTCGAGTATAAATGGTTTAGTCGAGTAGATTCGTTATCGCCATGGGAAGAAATGGTGGATAATTACCAAGGTTCTTATATCGTGGGATTAGCACCAGGCGATTACCGCATGGAATTCCGATTGGCAGATTATGACCGAAATTGTACAGATGTGTACCAAGAGTTTCAGATTAAAGAACATGAACCAAGCATCGATTCAGTCGATCTTCCTCAAAATACCTTACCAGCAGGTAAACCCAACTGCGATCCTATGATTGATGCTCGATTAGCTGAAAATCATGTACAAGGGGTCTATCAATTTGTATGGTATCGCTGTACAGGCGATACGTGTCAAAATACAGCTGCTTTTGATCAGGTATTTAGCGAAGGTTTACAAAGTACCACAGCTAGTGCAGAGCGTATGTTAAGGTCAAACTTAGACCCTCAGGCATTTGAAGATAGCAGCTACTATTATGTAGAAGTAATTGATCCAAATGGCTGTGTGTACCCTTCTGATGCAGTGTTCTTGGTGAAACCTGCACTTGAGCGGACTTATGAAATCTCAATAAGTTGGGATGTTCCCACACCCACACCTCAGGATACGACGAGAAGAAAAAATACCACCTTTGGTTTGCAAGCGTCATGGGCAGCTTATACCATGCGGAATGTAGCGAATGATTGTATTTTAGAGAAAGAGATGGTGGCAGGGCTACCGATACGAGAATCTTGCTTAACGCCTCAAAATATCAATGATGAGCTAACAGTAGCTTGCAATAAAAGATTGTACCATTATACACTTTACTATTATGATCGTTCGGGTGCTTTAACGAAAACAGTGCCACCAGAGGGCGTACGTTACTTAGATAAAAATCAGGATTTGGGAGGAAAATGGCGGCGTATCCAAGGTGTTCGGCCCGATCATAAGTTGGTAACGACTTACAATTACAACAACTTGGGTCAGTTGATTTCGCAAAACACACCTGATGGCAACGATACCAAGTTCATCTACAACAGTATTGGACAATTGCGTTACACTCAAAATGCGCGTCAAGCAGGTGATGCAACTTACAGCTATACCATCTATGACCGATTGGGTAGACCTATTGAAGCGGGGGAAAGCGCAACGCCAGGCCCTAACTTTGCCTTTGCCTTGATTCAAGATAACGATGCCTTGGCAGATGATATGAGCTTCCCCAATGTGTTTGATGAGAATGAACAACAAGTAATTACAGTATATTCTGAGGCAGCACCAACGGATAAACAGGTGTTCTATTGCACAGAAAAACAAGGACAGCGTTACTTACAAAATCGAGTAAGTTATACCTATACGTACAATAAGGGTGAAAAAGAAAAGGGCGTTTACGCTTACTACAGCTATGATCCTCATGGCAATGTCGAGTGGATTATCCAAGACATTCCAGGCTTTGGCCGATCATCTATCGCCTATGAATACGATCTCGTTAGCAGCAAAGTCTTGAAAGTGCGATACAACGAATGTCGTCCAGATCAATACTATCACAAGTACGAGTATGATGAAGATGATCGAATTGTAGCCGTCTATACCTCAAGAGATAATCACATCTGGGATAAGGATGCCAATTACGATTACTATGCACATGGCCCACTTCAGCGTTCAGAATTGGGTGAAGATGCCATTCAAGCTTGTGATTATGTGTACACGATTCACGGTTGGATTAAGGGAGTGAATGGGCCAGATGCCACTCACGATATTGGAGGTGATGGCCAAGCAGGTAGTCGTTTTGCAGCCGATGAGTTTGGCATGACACTAGGCTATTACGAAGGTGATTACAAAAACAAAATAGGAGGTCAAGCATCCGTTTTTGAATCTACTTTGAATAATATTCATTACATGCAACCCAAGCAAAACTTGTACAATGGGAACATCAGCACTTGGGCAAGCCATATGAATCAGCAGAATCCTACGTTGATGCACTATCAGTACGACAAACTGAATCGGATCAAAACCAGTGAACGTCATCAGTGGAATACGACGGGCAATGCTTGGGAAATGGCAGGAAATGGCAATGTATACCGAACGGCCTATACCTATGATGGAAATGGTAACATTGATAGCCTTGTGCGTTACGATGCGAAAGGAGAAATGCTAGACAACCTCAAGTACGTGTATGAAGAGGAATATAATGGAGAAAAACTCACCAATAAGCTGAAAAAGGTGATTGAGCATGCTCCACTTACAGCTTACGATAAGGATATTGAGAATACGACTCACGATACAGAATACGTATACGATGAAATCGGTAACTTGATTGAAGATCGTAGAGATAGCATTGCCATTGAATGGAATGTTCAGGATAAGGTACACAAAGTAAAACCACTATTTGGAGCTAAGCGACCTGTGATTCGTTATTATTATGATGTGGCGGGTAATCGTGTGGCCAAGGAAGTCGATAAAGGAACTACAGAGTATGCTGATCCAGCACTTATTCGAACGACCTACTATGTACGCGATGCAGATGGTAATATCATGAGTACATATGAGCGTAGAAATGTGCTTTCTAATGAGGGAGCAGGAATTTATACCGCGCAATACCGTCAGAAAGAAGTCATGTTGTATGGTTCAGAACGATTGGGCATGTACCAAAGCGACTCATTAATCAATGAGCAACTTTTTTCTACGGCTGATTTTGATGGGGTGAAAGTGAAATTCTTTGAAGAAGGCTACACACAAACAGCATACAAGAATCCGTTAATTCCTGCTGTGACCTTACAAAAAGCAAATGGAGGTAATATGGCCATGGCAGAAGCGGCAAGTGAACAAATTGACCTCTATGCAGTAGTTGATCAAAACCATTGGGGACAGTCAGATGTAGTTTTCATATACGATCAACAGGGCGATTTGTGGATCGATCAAGATACTACGCCAATTTTAGCAGAAGGAGCGAACCAAAGCATCTTTGTAAGGCGTACAGAAGATCGTTTTGCTACAACTCGTTACTATGATTATTTCACGGTGCATCAAGGAAGTATCTACAAACATCAGTTTAAAGTAGATGATGTCACAGGAATCGAACTGCTTACTAAAAACGAAGTATTTGCCGCAGGAGATGCCCTAAATCGTTATGGAGGGGCCTTAGCCGCACAACTGAATTTAGAGGAAGAAAAGCTTTATCTATATGGCAGTAAGTACAATGCACTCACACATGACAACACCTTAACAGCCTGGGCAGTGAGTAAAGATGGAAGTGTGCAGCAATTCAATATGGCGACACAATCCGCTACTTATCACACCAATAAGGGGGATATCCAACTGGCTCCCGATGGACAAAGCTTAGTATGGTATCAGTTAGGTAGCAAACAGGGCTTTTTCTCAGCGCGAGCCGCACAGCCAACGCAGTACCAGCTAAACCCTGATTTGATTAGTATATCAAGTAGCTTACCGTTAAGTGTAGCAAATGATGCATATACCTACTATGCAAGCACGGATATTCATCATACAGGTGATGTATTCTACACAAAAGATGGCTTAACGGAAACAGCAGTACATCAAGTAGATGGGAATACCTTGAAAGAGCTTGGGAAAAGCACGGTAGCCGTGAGTGGCGATATTCGCAGAACGGCCAACCAACAATTGATGGCCTTAGAAGGTGCTACGCAAATCACTTGGGATACGCAAGGTCAGAAAACGCGTACGACCTTAACTGAGTTGGCAGTAAATGCTTTGCCTTTGCAAACGCGTTACTTCCGAGGAAAAGAAGCCGAAACAACAGCCCTGAACCTCACAAGAAGCGTAGGCAAGAAGCAATACGAGTTGAAAGATCATTTAGGGAATGTTCGCGTAGTCGTAGCCGATGCCAAAACAGCCGTACTAAATCAGGACAGCACGCAGATTGACAGCCTTAAAGCAACGGTGTTAGCCTATAACAATTACTACCCATTTGGTATGGAAATGCCTGAAGGAACCTATCAGAACACGAGCTATCGTTTTGGTTTCAACAGCAAAGAAAACGACCGAGAGTGGGGCACAGGTGGCCTAACACAAGACTATGGCTTTAGGTTGTACAACCCTGTACTAGCGAAGTTCTTAAGCGTTGATCCCTTGGCACCAAGTTATCCGTGGTATACACCATATCAGTTTGCGGGGAATATGCCTATTTGGGCAATTGATTTAGATGGCTTAGAACCTAAATATAAACCTACTGCTGAAGAAGTGCGAAGATGGGCTCCTGCATTCTGGTCACCTGGACCTGATGAGAAAGGGAAGGCAGGTTATTATATGGCAGTTGAAGGAGGATGGAAGGCAGTTCCTAATGGCCCTTCATGGCGTGGTATTAAAACTACAAGAAGAGGTCAAGTGGAATATACGGTGAAACCTGGTGATAGCCCCATTAAAATTGCTAAAATGCACCATACTACGGTAGAAGCCATCAAAGATGCAAATCCAG
>JBMYQA010000041.1:0-30555 GCA_049600855.1 Flammeovirgaceae bacterium
ATATAGCTGGAATCGAGCGGCCGATGAAGGGATGAACTTTTATGAGAATCGCGTCATGGTAGGAGGATTGAATGAGCGGGGATTTATTTCGCCCATTGCGGGGAATGCCTTGCTCTTTTACCGTTATGAATACTTGGGCGAATTGAATCAAAATGGACGCAAAGTAAATAAAATCAGGGTGATTCCTAGACGGAAAAATGACCCTACGTTTAGCGGCTTCATCTACATTGGTGAGGATACGTGGCACATCTCAGCCGTTGACTTAGGGCTAGAAAACCAGCACATTGAGTTTTTCGATACGCTCAATTTGAAGGAAGAGTACATTCCTGTACAAACCATGGATGGGAGCAAAGAACACTACATGTTATTATCCAGTAGAATTTATGCTCACTTGCGCATTTTTGGCTTTGGAATCGGTGTAAATACGGTGCGGAGTTTTTCTGATTATGAATTGAATCCAATTTTTGCAAAGAAGTATTTTAATAATGAAGTCTTTTACATTCATGAAGCAGCAAATAAAAAAGACAGTAATTTTTGGAAGTTGAATCGACCAGTCGTCCTCACTGATGAAGAAAAGAAATACTATTATAAAGGCGATAGTGTGGAGGTGAGAAAACAGTCTAAGGAATACCTCGACTCGTTGGACAAAGCCAGTAACAAGGTGAACTTCCTTGACCTCATTGATGGATTTTACTTTTACAAACGTTACAACAAAACCTCGTATAGTACCAATGGTTTACCAGAAGCAATTGGTTTCAACACGGTAGAAGGGCTTACCGCTAATTTACGCTTTACCATGAGTAAAGGTGGGTGGAGATCGCGAAAATATTCATGGACAACCCGATTGCGTTATGGTTTTGGTAATCAACGTTGGAATGCGACTACCAATCTCTACCTTCCACTCAATCGTTTAAAACAACAATCCATCAGTTTTGGCGGGGGGCGATTTATCGAGCAATTCAATAATTACCAACCCATTTCGATGGCCATTAATACGGCGTACTCACTCTTGCGAAGGGAAAACTTCATGAAGCTCTATGGGAAAGATTATTTCCAAGTGCGCTATAAGCAGGAATTAATCAATGGAATTTATTTTGATGGAACCTTGAAGTGGGAAAACCGTGATCCTTTACAAAATACCTCTAACTATGCTTTTGTAAGCGAACGTGATGATCGAAAGTATACCTCCAACAATCCACTAAATCCTTTGAGTAGTGAAGGGATGTTTGACCAACATCAAGCTTTAATTTTTGATGCGACCATGCGTTTTGTGATTAAGCAGAAATATTCGAGAACGCCGTATGGCAAAATTCCTGAAGGTTCCAAGTTCCCCGTATTTACCTTACATTATCGAAAAGGCATTAATATGCTAGGCAGCGATGTCAATTACGATTTCCTCAGCTTAAACATGGGGCATAATTTGGATTTCGGTTTATTGGGTAAATCTAAATTTGATGTGGCTGCTGGTGGTTTCTTGAATGATACACACGTGGAATTTATTGATTATAAGCATTTCTTTGGTAATCAGACCTTGTTTTTGAATTACACCCCAGGTTTTGGCGGCATGCGACCTCCGTTGAATCAGTTCCAACTCTTAGATTATTATACCTTTAGTACTACTGGAAATTACTTCGAAGCGCATTACGAACACCATTTCAACGGCTTTTTAATCAACAAACTGCCGTTATTGCGTAAAACCAAGTTCCAAGTAGTGGGCGGATTAAACTACCTCCATCAAGAAGGCTTGGATCATGTAGAGCTATCCGTTGGTTTAGAAAATATCCTGAAAGTATTCCGAGCAGATTTTGTAACGGGCTACAGCAACACCGATCAACTAGAAGGCGCCATTCGCTTGCAATTAGGATTCTAGTACTAGGCCAAATTTAAAACTAACACTAGAGAGATATGGTCTATTTATCGCGTTAGAGCATGCTGAATATGCTCTAACGCGATTTTGATTACCTCCAATCCCCTGTTAATATAAATGGAGCCCAGTAATGAGGATGTTTGTAGTTTTCTTGTTGCCCTAATTGAATTTGGGCTTTTCGCAGCGCTGCCACTTTTTCCATGGTAGCCAAGTTTTGGTAAAAGTACTTCATGAATAAGGCCGTGGCTTTAGCATCTACCGGCCAAAGTGAGCTGACTACGGTATTCGCTCCAGCATCAATAAAGCCCATGGCTGGATTTACCGATGCGTACGCTTTTTGATTTGATACCACTATTTCACAGTTCGATAAAGTAACTAATTGATAATGAGGCAGTTTTTCAATTTCCCAAATTTGTTCCATGCCCAACTGCTTACCTGCTCCTAGTGTGAGGTAGGATTGCCCAAAATTAGCATAATCAAACTGACTTGGTATGGCAAAATGTAATGCGTTGTATTGCTCTGAGGCTTGCTTGACTGCCTGTGCGGTAACCTGATTGCGAACAACAGCTTTCGAATTGGGGTAAATTACTTTAATGTCATTAATTTCTTTTTCGGAGGCTGATCGTGTTTGACTCGCATTTCCAAAAGCGAGTACGTTTAATGGTTCTTGTTTAGATACAAAATCTTCTAGCATGCTTAAAGCATTCAAGTAAAATACCGTATGCTGTTCTACCAAAAACTGAAACTTCCCATGATCGTTCTTCTTACCCAACAGCTGAAATGGCAAGAAGTGCAGCTGACCAGCAGGTATAATGCCCACTTTGTTGCTAGACAATACTTCTTGTTCTACCGGTTTAATGAGCCAGTTATACAGTTCTTCAGAAGTAGTTTTGAATGCTGATTGCGTACCGTCAAAGCTGTTAGCGTTCAAATCTGCTTCTTCGTGATTACCCAAAACACCTGTATTTGCTCCTTCGATACGATTCGATCCAAAATGATGCATGAACGCAATTTTTTTACTCAAATCATCTTGGCTTACGTTTACCGTACGGGTACTAATGGCATCAGCAGTTGATGCAAAAATGTAGAGTTTGTCTTTGCCTGCGAGGTAAGAGATTACCGTCATCCCCTGAGGAATCAAGCGCTTATTCGTAACTGTTTTCGACCCAATCGGGTGGATGTTTTTACTGAAATGCAGGCTGAGGTTAGGGTGACTATGATATGCCTCATTCACAAATTGTGTGTATTTCTCTTTTGCCAAACTTTTTATCGCTTCGAGCCTTTTGACTTTTTCTTTGGAAAGGTGCAACTCCCCTTTGGCCTTCTCTTTCAACAGCTCATAATCAATATGATCGAGTTTTGCCTTTAGTGTGCTCTCCTTTTGAACAACCCGCATCTTCGATTCATCAGGAAATCGAATGCGAAGCTGTTGAAATTTCGTGCGCAAGTTTTCGCGATTACTTCGATCTAATACCTCTTGAGCGAGCTCAATTTCACCTTTTTCAATCAACACATCAACCAGAGATTCATACAAATTCATTTTCTCTTCACTAGAAATAAATTTGTGGATCACCTCCTCATCATCCATAAATTTACTTTGTAAATCTTCAAGCATGGTGAGCGCTTCCATCAACTGTTTCTTACTTTGCTCGAAGTGTTTATTTTTTTTGGAAATGAGTCCTTTATAATACAGTGCTTCCCATTTGTAGGTATTTATACCACTCGCATCGGCCAGTGCAATCGATTCATCTAAGGATTTACCAGCATCCACATCATCTTGGGTATGGTAATACAATGCGCCCAAACTTGCTGTTGCCCAAGCCATGAGGTCTTTCGATTTCAACACTTTCGTTGTTTTATACGCTTCATCTAAGTAGGCTTCAGCCTCATCGTATTCTTTTTGTTTCAGCTTCGCTTTCCCCATCACAATCAAGTTGATTGCCACTAAGCGCTGATCTTCAAATCGTCGGCCTTCGGCTAATGAAGCTAGCAAGCGTTTTTCTGCTTTTGCATAAGCTGCCATCATGA
This sequence comes from Flammeovirgaceae bacterium, assembly GCA_049600855.1. GTDB lineage: Bacteria > Bacteroidota > Bacteroidia > Cytophagales > Flammeovirgaceae > JBMYQA01. Next base: position 3,896 of record JBMYQA010000041.1, read on the forward strand.
AATGAATGGCGGCAATATGTCCATCTATTTGTGCTCGAAAAGCATCTTTTACCTTCAGTTTATCTAAAATCGCTGCTGATTTTTGAAAGTAATCCAGTGCCTTTTCATAATTGCCTTGCCAATAATAAATCGTTCCAATGTGATTGCTCGACATGGCAGTTCCGTATTCATCAGCCGTACGTTTATATACACTATCGGCTTGTTCATAGTAGCGAATAGCCTGCTGATAGGCTCCTTGCAGTTTTTTTACATCACCTAAGTGGGTATAAGCCGTGGCTTCTCCCCAAGGGTTTTCACTTTCTTGGAATGCTTTTAGCGATTGTAATTGAACCTCAAGTGCTTTATCAAAATCGCCCAGCGTGCGGTAAACCGCCGCTTTTCCTGTATTTGCTAGGGCAACGCCATCAATATTTGCTGACTTTTTGGCAATGAATTGCGCTTCTTCATAAAGCTCAAGCGCTTTGTCAAAATCGCCTTTACTCACATATAATTGAGCGATATTGATGGTCGTGTTTACCTGCTCTGTATAGTTTTTAGTAGTTGTGTAATGTTCCAATAAGGAGAGGTAAACCTGTTCGGCTTGGTTGTACTTGTTTTGCGAAACCCACATTTGGGCTAAACCCGTTCGGCAATGTGCTACCGCATCTTTATCGTGAATCGCTTGCCCCAATGCAATGGCTTGATTGTACAACTGCGTAGCTTCGTCAAAGTCATAGTTCGCAGATTTAATTCCTGCGAGTTGCGCTAAACAGTAAGCTTGTCCTCGTTTATCATTGATTTCCTTCCGAATGGCAAGGCTCTTTTCGTAGAAATACTTAGCATCTTTATAATCGTTTTTTGCATGGTATACCGTAGCAACATGGAAAAGCATCTCTCCTTCTTTTTTCCGAGCATTCGCTAAACGAGCTAATTCGAGGGCTTGCTCAAAGTAATCCAACGATTTTTGGTAATCGTTATTCTTGCGATACAACTCACCCAAATCGGCATAAGTAGTCATTAACTCACTCTTATCATTTGCCTGATTGAGTGCTTTAATGGATTGGTTATAGGCTTCTAAACTTTTTTGAGGATCGCCTGCTTGCTTGTACAAATCAGCCAAATAGCTGTAAGAAGAACCAATGCGCTCATGGTCGTCAATTGATTTTGCCAATTCAATGGCTTTGAGGTGATTTTTGATGGCTTCATCATATTCCAATAAACGCCAATGGCTTAAGCCTACATTCGATAAAACAATGGTTGCATTGCCTGTATCTTGAGCTACTAAATAACCATTGAGTGATTTTTCATACAGTTTAATCGCTTCTTCGTATTGTGCTTGTGCATCGCGAATGTATGCCATATTAAAATAGGCATGTGCGATATCTGACTGACTTTCCAGCTCTTGATAAATTTTTAGGCGCTTTTCCTCTGCGGCCATTGCCTGCTCATGAAAGCCATTCGCTAAATGATTTTCAGCAATTCTACCAAATACTTTAGCCATGGTGAACTTATCTTCACGAGCTGCTGTGCTTTTGACTACTGCTTCGATCAATTGAAGACTTTTACTAAATTGTTCATCTGCTTTTTCAAACGCTTCCTTTTGGAAATAACGGTAGCCAATATCTGCTAAATCTTCAGCGATTTCGCGTTTATGTTGGTCAGAAGGCTCTTTTGCCAATAGTTTTTGATGCAACGCAAGACCTTTGGTATTGTATTCAAGTGCTTTGTCGAATTGACTTAGGGCAGCATAATTGATTGCAATATTGTTGTAAAGGGTTGCTAAGTTTCCATCATCCCCTGATTCCTCATAGATGATAATGGCTTTGTGGTAGTGATCAATGGCTTTGTGGTAATCTTTAATCTTATCGCCATAAATAATACCTAAATCCCAATAGGCATCGGCTTCACCTACCAAGTCATCGTAATGCTGATAAATCGGAATGCGCTCCTGTTGCCATTTTAAGGCCGCTTCATAATCTCCTAATCTCATATGCACATCGGCTAAGCCATCTAAACTTTGAGCAAGCTCACATTGAGATGTACTGTCTTGCAGTGCATCAGCTAACTTTTTTCTGATTTCGTGCGATGCTTTATAGTTGTTTAGTGCATTTTGGTAGTCCTGAAGCCGATTATAATTCAAGCCAAGGTTTCGGTATAACGTGCCTACCGAACGCTGAATGCCTTCTTTTTTGTAAATGAGTAATGCCTTTTTATAGTAATTAATCGCCTGTGCCGGTTGATTTTTATAATCGCTATATATGATGGCAATATCCCAATATGCATCACCCTGCTCGGTAGGTTTACCATGTTTTTCGTGCAGTGCCAATCGTTTCTGATAATAGTCAAATGCCAGATCGGTTTGCTCGCGTTTACTGTGGAAGTCTGCAAGATGATCGTATATCCAAGCCAAATCGTTTAGCGTTTCAGCACTAGGAGATTGCTCCGCGATTTTCTTTTTGATCGTCAACGCTTTTTCGTAGTAGATCAATGCCGTGTCATATACTTCTTTTCTGAAATAATTTAGGCCAATGTATTGGAATAACCGACCTTTTTGCGCCTCATCGTCCAGCTCTTCATAAACTGACAAGGACTTTTGATAGGCAGCTATTGCCTTATCGTACTGTTTGAAGTTTTCTCCAAACGTATTTCCCATATCCCAATACGCAGCTGCAACTCCCGCTTTATTCCCCGACTTTTGATGACTTGCCACCCGATCTTCAAAGAGCTTGATTGCATCACCACTGTTTCCCAGTTTCGCATTAAGTTGGCCTACTTTGGCAAGTATGCGATTAACTTCCGTTTTATTCTTTTCAGATGGATAATCTTTCGCCATCTTTTTACGAAGCTCATAAAGCTGTTGGTTAATCGTTAAGGCATTTTTGAGATCACCTTGATCAACAAACGTATTCGCCATAGCCTCAGATACGCGGGAAAAGCTATTAAAAGTCGCTTCTGAAGGCGATTCTTTCATCATGGAATAATTCAACGCTACAGCAGGTTGGTAATACACCAAGGCGGAATCATAGTTGCGCTGATTGTGGTAAATGGCCGCAATATTTTTATAAACCGTAGCTGCGAGCGGTTTCTGATCGAGTTGTGTGGTATCGTATACATTGAGTGCCTTAAGGTAATAGTGAAGCGCATCCGCTTGTTTGCCCAATTGTCCACTTCCAAATCCTAAATAGGCGAGTGTTAACCCATAATTATAGGTGTTAGCAGGAGGAACGTATTTTAATTTTTGCTGTTGATACTCTAAATACTTGGCGAAATCCTTATTTTGCTCTGCTTGTACGGCCAGTTTTTGAAGTATTTCCACAAAAGCCTTCCGATATGACTCAGAGTTATCTCCTTTAGTTTTTCCAAATTGCAGGCATTCGGCATAAGCTTTAGCACTTTCTGCAAACTGCTCATGTTTCTCATAAATCAATCCGCGCTGCTGAAGTGCTTGAAAAGTGTATAAGGCATTTCCCGCTTTTTCTAGCCAATCGATTGCCTGCTGATTTGCCTTCAATGCACGATCTAAGGCTTTTTTTTCACCTTGCAAGTCAGCTTGGTAATAATAGGCCAAGCCTGTTTCTTCATCCGTGCCAATAATTTTATAAAAGCGAATGGCGATCTGATTCAGTTGGAGGGCTTTGTCTAATTCCTGTTTTTGATCGTAAAATGTCGTCAATCGTTTCCAATAAGCCAATACATCTTTAGTAATGTAGGAGCGATAGGCATTTTGAAAACGATCGACCTCTACAGGACTTTTGGCTTCCAAAAAGATATCGGCTAAATCGGCATAAGACATCGCAGCACCTTCGTAGAGCCAACTTGCCAATTCAGCACCAACATCTAATTTTCGACCCATGTATTGATTGGGAGCCACATCGAGGTAACGGAAAAAGCTGCGTACATCTCTAGGTCTGATGTTCATCAATGCTTGATAAAGGGTTAAGCCTTGATATTTCCCATAATTAATCGTTAATGAATCAAAACGCTCCTTATTAAACTTCCCCATTTCTTGTGCTTCGCGCTGTGCATTGCGAATGACGGCAGCCTGCTTGGTAAGGCCATCATTTCCTTGGAGATCCTCTCTCGTATAGAGTAATTGATTTTTGGCATCAGCTAAAAAGATATCGTGCTTGATGAGGTGAAAAATATCGCTATATTCCTTTTTGCTTGTGAGCTCTACTTGCAGGCGAACCACATCACCTTTAAAAACTTGGGCATTTTGCTTTAACGTAGTTTGAAGCTCACAATAGGCATCTTCGAGTTTGGTAAGCTTCACCGCTCCCAATTCAACATTTCGACCTGGTTCATTTTTGTCGTAAAGTCCAAGTACATGTCCTGCAGATTTTTCCGTAATCCCATCTGTGCGCCCAAAATTGAGCATTAATCGGGTCGGTTTTCCTTCTTCAGCAACCACTTCAGCAATCGGAAAGGTGAATACAAAGCCTTGTTTTTGCTGCGAAAATATGCGTGAAGTATTCGCAAAGAGTAGTAAGGATACAATAATTGCCTGAATAAAGTGATGTTTCTTTACGCTTGACATGGTTTGGTAATTTTTTTGAATGTTCAGGATTCACTACCGTACACAAAAAAATGTGCTAAAACTCTTGCAAAATATTCAGCAAGCGCAGGCCCGAAAATCTGCCGAGGGTGGGCAGGCTTTGCGGGGAGCAGGATCAGATTTTCTTGATTTTTTCTTTGGTTCGTTTCTTTTTTATCAAGAAAAAAGAAATGAACAGCCCTGCCCAACTGCTATAAAAACCCCTGTAACTAACTGATAATTAGCAAATTATTTATACAAGAGTTGCTGTGGATATTTTTGTGTACGGTAATGAATGTTCAGGATTCCTATTTCTTACATTCCATCAAAGACAAAATGATAAATGAACGCTAAAAATTCATTTAAGCCCTTTTTTTACTAAAGTAACGAGTTTACCCTAAAGTAAATTGAATCGCTATTACAGTATATTACAACAGATGTTAACTGACAAGATAAATCACCGAAGTTTTATTCAGGATTTTCACCCGCTCGATTCACCACCTCAATGATGGAAAATCCCTTTTATTCATAAAAATTTACTACAGGGTTTCCTGAAAAAAATAGCTCCACTGCAAGCAACTAACAACAAAGGCCATTAGATTGTTACAAATCTTTTTTAAACGGCAATTTGTTGCTAACTGCTTGTTATACTTGAGCTATGAATCACTTCTCTTTAAAATTCGAATACCAAAGTTCACTCAGCGAGCAAGCCCTTGCAAACGTGAAAGAAACACTGCTGAAACAGCACGTTCACTTGAGTTTTTTCAATAAACGGGATAAAGATCAGCGTTATTTTGATAGCTTTTCTGCAGAAAACTGCCTGATTGTAAGTGACCGTATGTATGCACACATTCAGCAGGATTTTGAGTACTACTGGCCACTAGTACTTAAGACGATTGACGAACTGTATCAATTATTGCCATCCAGTAAAACAGCTTTGGGTTTGCAAGTGATGCTAGATGCAAACACCATTTTCAACGTTAAGTTAGATCGCTCTTTGGGAGATGCTCGCTTTCAGCAATCTTTCCAAAAAATGATTGCATTTTTGCAACAGCAAAAGCCCGTTCGAGGCTATGGGAATCCGTTTTTTGTGTATTTTGACACACATTCATCCGAATGGAAAAAGGTAGAAGTATTGGATTTGTTTGAGGAAGAAATCGTTGAACCCAAACCTCAAAAGCAGCACTGGAAAGCTAAGAAAAAAGGGAAAAAACGATAAGATGAATGAAAATTAATGATTTCATAATTTGTCAATTTGAATTCAAGGCTTACATTTGCGCCAAATCTAAGCAGAAATGAAGACATACTCGCAAACACATCACCATCATCATTGCCTTATCCAACTCGGATAAACGATAGATGGTGCCCAAAAGCGAAAGATATAAATCAAGAAGGCTTGCCATTATCGGCAAGCCTTTTTTTGTTGCTTCATCCCAACAAATTCTGAATAGAAAAGTTAAATCATTATTCTACCCCTAAGTTCTGAAAACGTGGAAAAAAGAATCAAAATTGCCATTCAAAAGTCAGGAAGACTCAGTGAGAAATCACTCAAACTATTAAATGAAGCAGGATTAAAATTCAGCAACAATGGCAAAAGCCGTTTAAAAGCTCAAGTCAAAAACTTTCCTGCCGATATCCTTTACCTCCGAGATGATGATATCCCACAATATGTAGAAGATCACGTAGCTGACATTGGCATTATTGGTGAAAATGTGTTCATTGAGAAGCAAAAAGAAGTAGAAGTCATTCGAAAGCTTGGCTTTGCGAGTTGCCGTTTGTCTATGGCTGTGCCAAAAGAGGTGGATTATCCAAATACGCAATGGTTAGCGGGAAAGAAAATCGCCACTTCTTACCCTGTCATTGTAGAACAATTCTTAAAAGAGCGAGGAATAAAAGCTGAAATCCACGAAATCAGCGGCTCTGTAGAAATTGCCCCAAGTATTGGATTGGCAGATGCGGTTTGTGATATCGTTAGCACGGGAAGTACCTTAATGAGTAATGGCTTAAAAGAAGTGGAAGAAGTCATTCAGTCGGAAGCGGTCATGATTGGCGGGAAAGCATTGGCTGATTGGAAAAAGGAAATCATTGATAAATTGGTGTTCCGTATTAAGTCGGTACAAAAGGCTAAAAACACCAAATACATTTTGCTCAACGCGCCTAATGAAAGCATTGAAACCATCAAAAATGTAATTCCAGGCATGAAGAGCCCTACCGTGATGCCTTTGGCTGACGAAGGTTGGAGTTCTGTACATTCGGTAGTTCCCGAAGATCAGTTTTGGGAAGTCATCGATCAGTTGAAAGATGCTGGCGCTCAAGGCATTTTGGTAGTTCCTATTGAAAAAATGATTCTCTAAGCTTCATGCAAGCCATCCTATTCATAGGAATACAAGCTACAGGAAAGTCGACCTTCTACAAGGAGCAATTCTTTCATAGTCATGTACGCATCAACCTCGATTTATTGAAAACCAGAAATCGGGAAAAAGTTTGGCTAGAAAGCTGTTTTAAAACTCAACAACGATTTGTAGTAGATAATACAAATCCTAGTCAAGCAGACCGGGCTCGTTATATTACTCCCGCTAAGGCTGCCAACTATGAAGTGATTGGTTATTATTTTGAATCAAAAATCAAGGATGCTTTGCAGCGGAATAGTCAGCGTACAGGAAAGGCGCTTATTCCTGAGCGAGGGGTACTGAGCTGTTTTTCAAAGCTGGAACAACCAAGCTATGCAGAAGGTTTTGATCAGCTCTATTTTGTTAAAATGGTAGGTAATCAATTTGAAGTAACTGAATTTATTGAATTATGAAATTTGATGAATTAGATGAGCGAATGCGCGTCTTTGAAACGGCTCACGATCATCAAGTGTTACCACACTTATTTATGGTAGCACGCTTAGATGGCCGTAATTTCACTCGTCTTACCAAAGAGAGGCATCAATTTGAAGCTCCTTTTGATGTTCGCTTTCGTGACTACATGATCGAAACGGTAAAACACCTTATGGACTGTGGTTTTCGAATTGTCTATGGTTTTACCGAAAGCGATGAAATCTCCTTATTATTTCATCCGAAAGAAAGTACATTTTCCAGAAAGCTTAGGAAATACAACTCCATTCTTTCAGGAGAAGCAAGTGCCAAAATTTCCTTATTGCTAGGAGACATCGCCTGCATGGATTGCCGCATTTCGCAACTGCCACGCATTACTGATGTGGTCGATTATTTCAGGTGGAGAAATGAGGATGCGCATCGCAATGCCTTAAGCGCACATGCCTATTGGGCATTGCGAAAAGATGGACATACAACTCAGCAAGCTACTGCGCAAGTGAAAGGGCTTTCTACGGCTCAAAAAAATGAATTGTTATTTCAATATGGCATTAATTTTAATGAAATTCCGAACTGGCAAAAGCGAGGCATCGGTGTCTTTTGGGAAGAATACATTAAGAAAGGCTGGAATCCTGTACTGCAACAAGAACAAGCCAGCATGAGAAAACGGCTGAAAGTAGAATTTGAGTTGCCCATGAAGCAAGATTACAGCAATTACATTCGCGAAATTGTTGAGAAAGCTGTAGAAACCGCATAAATCATCATTCCCTAGCCTTTTGCTAAGGAAGAATAGCACATTTTCCGATTTTAAAATATATTCATACTATGCAAGTTATCCGTTACCCCAACCGCATTGAGTGGGAAAATATATTAGCTAGACCAGTTTTCGAAACGGTATCCTTACAAGAAAAAGTAGCTGGAATTTTACAAGACATCGCTCAAAATGGGAATTCAGCCGTAAAAAAGTATACGCAACAATTTGATCAAGTTGTTTTAGATGAGCTCTTAGTTTCAGAACAAGAGTTTGTACAAGCAGCAGCACAAGTCGATGAGGCGCTAAAGCAAGCCATTGAAACCGCAAAAAACAATATTGAGCGCTTTCATGCTTCGCAATGGGAAGAAAGTAAGGTGGTAGAAACCATGCCTGGTGTAAGCTGTTGGCGAAAGTCAGTCCCGATTGAAAAAGTAGGGCTATACATCCCTGGCGGAACAGCACCTTTATTTTCGACCTTATTGATGTTGGGTGTTCCTGCTCAAATTGCGGGATGTCAGGAAATTGTACTGTGTACGCCTCCACAAAAAGATGGAAGTGTCAATCCTGTGATCTTATACACGGCTCAACTATTAGGCATTAAACAACTGTATAAAATTGGAGGCGTTCAGGCAATCGGTGCCATGGCTTTCGGTACCGAAACCATTCCAAAAGTATATAAAATATTTGGCCCTGGTAATCAGTATGTTACCGCAGCCAAGCAGTATGTAAGTCAACTGGACACCGCCATTGACATGCCTGCAGGACCATCAGAAGTAGCAATTATGGCAGACTCAAGTTGTGTACCCGCCTTTGTAGCAGCTGATTTATTATCACAAGCCGAACATGGAGTAGACAGTCAGGTATTACTTGTAACAACTGAAGAAAGCATTATTGAACCCATTCAACAGGAGGTAGCAAAGCAGTTGGACGCGCTTCCTCGTAAAGCCTTTGCAGCCCAAGCATTGGAAAATAGTAGAATCGTATTGGTAAACGATGATGCAGAAATGTTGGCCATGATTAATACGTATGCGCCTGAGCATTTGATTATTTCCACCGCTAATTTTGAGGCATTAGCCAACCAAATCACAAATGCAGGTTCGGTATTTTTAGGGAACTTCACCCCTGAATCTGCTGGCGATTACGCATCAGGTACTAACCATACACTTCCTACAAATGGTCATGCACGTACCTACAGTGGCGTTTCCTTAGATAGCTTTATTAAAAAAATCACCTTTCAACAAATCACGCAGCAAGGCATGCAACAGATTGGAAATACCATTGAACAGATGGCTGCCGCAGAATTACTAGATGCCCACAAAAATGCCGTTACCTTGCGTTTAGCAGCAATTAAGTAACATGGATCATGCAAAGCAGGTGAGTAAAATAAATACCGATTCGTTTTACTCACCTGATTCATGATGAAGGTTAGCGATTGGAATAAATTGCTAACCTTTAACGTGTTCCCGTTAACTTCTCTATAAACTTTCCTGAAATTCAGCTTCAAATCCATTATCTTGCTAGTCAGAAAAGTAAGCGTTGCAATTTAAGTAGGCAATTTCAATGATTACCTACTTTGATGTTGGGCTATTGTAAGGTAACACGTATATTTATAGGCTAACATATGATTGCATTAACCCATAGACCCTTGCAAATAAACAATAAATGAAGCCTGTTATTTTATGCGTAGATGACGAAGCAATTGTCTTGAGAAGTTTAGAAGTTGAACTATCTGAATCCTTTGGAGAAGAATATTTTTTAGAATTTGCTGAAACAGGCGAAGAAGCCATTGAAATTATTGACGAGTTATTGAGCGAAGGCACGGATATTCCCATTGCCATCGTAGATTATGTAATGCCTCGTCTAAAAGGAGATCGTGTATTAACCATCATTCATGAACGCTCGCCATATACCAAAACTGTTTTATTAACAGGCCAAGCCAATCTTCAGGGTGTTACCAATGCCATCAACCATGCTGATTTATATCGGTACATTTCAAAACCTTGGGAAAAGAAAGACCTCGTACTTACCATCAAGGAAGCCATTAAAATGTACTTTCAAAATAAGTTGGTGGTTAAGCAAAATAGTAAGCTAAAAGAGCTCAATGAGCATTTAGAAGAAAAGGTGCGGGAACGAACCAAAGCGTTAGAAGCACAAAAAGAAGAAATTACAGCTGCTTTTGAACAACTGAAGCAAACGCAATCACAATTAATTCAGTCTGAACGAATGGCTTCGCTTTGGGAACTCACCGCAGGGCTTTCCCACGAACTAAATAATCCATTAAACTTTGTATTAACTGGTACAGAAGCACTGATTGAAGGATTAGAAAGTCTCGGAAATTTATTGAATCAGTACGGGGAGCTTGATGGCGGTAAAATTGACAATATTGAGCAATTCATTGCCAATATTAAGCGTTCAAAAGAGGAGATTTCATATGAAGAAACGGTAAATGACCTGCAAACGATGCTGCGTACCATTCGGGTAGGCGCAAAAAGAAGTTCGGAAATTGTAAAGGGCTTGAGGGCTTTTTCTGGATTGGGAAAAAGAGATACGACCTTTATTGAACTCAATGGCAACATCGACCTCACCTTACTCATGCTTGAGCATCGTTATCAGGATGTTATTGAAATTAAGAAGGATTATAATAAACTCCCATTAATTGAATGTTATGCTGGACAAATTAATCAGCTATTGTTGAATATTCTTTCTAATTCGATTCAATCGATTGAAGGAAAAGGAAAAATATACATTAAAACCTCGCAGTTTATGGCGGATGGTAAGCAATTTGTTCAGGCTAGAATTAAAGATACTGGCAAAGGAATGAGCAAAGAGGTTGAGGCCAAGGTATTTGAGCCCTTCTTTACCACAAAAGACATTGGCCAAGGCACTGGGTTAGGACTATCCATTGCATATGGTATCGTTGAGATGCACCAAGGGCAAATAGAACTTCATAGCCAACTCGGTAAAGGCACTGAGGTCATTATCACATTTCCGACTACAATCTCAATGAGCAAGTAACGGAATACACAAGGAAATATGCGAATATTTCTAGGCGATTTGGATTAACGCAATTTTTTTCAACTATGAACGAGACGATTATATGCGTAGACGATGAAGAAATCATTCTTGAAAGTCTGGAGATGGAGCTTTCAACCATATTAGACGATAATTATGATTTAGAGATGGCACAAAGTGGGGAAGAAGCCATTGAGTTACTTGAGGAAATTCAAGAAGCAGGAGGTGAAGTGCCACTAGTCATTGTAGACTACATTATGCCCGAAATGAAAGGAGATACCCTCCTTGAAAAAATTCATCAACAGTCTCCTAAAACGCTTGGCGTGATGCTCACTGGACAAAGTAGCTTAGAAGGAGTCATTTATGCCATCAATAGAGCTCAACTCTATCGTTACATTGGTAAACCTTGGCAAAAAGAAGACCTCGCACTCACCGTAAAAGAAGCCCTCAAAAAGTTTCAACAAGAAAAAACGATTGCCAAACAGAATAAAGAACTTCGTGAATTAAACAAAGGGCTAGAATCTAAAGTCGAAGAACGCACAAAACAAATTCAAGAGCAAACCCAAGCACTTCAACTGAAAAATGAAAAGCTTCAAGAACAAAAAGAACAACTAAAAGAGTTAAATCAGGTTAAAGACAAACTTTTTTCCATCATCTCTCACGACCTGAAAGGCCCATTAAACTCTCTCAAAGCAGTACTAGGATTGGTGAGCAAAGGAGGCGTGAGTGTGGATGAAATGAAAATGTTAACAGCCTCACTCAATGAACGCGTGAACCACACCGTGCATTTATTGGAAAACTTGCTGAATTGGGCTAAAACGCAAATGCGAGGAAAGCACATCAATCCGCAATACATCAGCATGTACGAAGTGAGTGAATCTACGGTGCAATTACTCCGACAAATTGCAACAGACAAAGGTATTCAACTGAAAAACGAAATATCGCCTGCGCATCCGCGTGTGTTTGCCGATGAAGATATGATGAAATTAGTGGTGAGAAACTTGATATCGAATTCCATTAAGTTTACACCAGAAGGAGGAAGAATTACAGTACTGGCCGAACCCATGGAGCAATATTTAAAAGTCACCGTTTCGGATACAGGCAAAGGCATTAAAAAAGAAAACCAAGCTAAACTATTCGACATTCGGACAAACTTCACTGTAAAAGGCACTGCTCAGGAAACAGGAACAGGACTTGGACTTGGTTTATGCAAAGATTGCGTAGATAAAAATGGCGGTTCAATTTGGGTCGAAAGTGAAGAAGGCCAAGGCAGTTTATTTCATTTTACCATTCCGTTGAAGCCACTGGATTAATCTAAATTGAGCTATGCTTCAAGTACGATAACTTTCCATTTATACGAAACATATTGAAATTGAAAAATAAAACCGTTATCTTTAATTAAACTATTTTTAACCATTAAAATACGAAGAATCATGAAATATGTATTTCAAGCTATTGTTTGGGTCATCAAGAAAGTGCTCTTAATTTTTAAAAAGAGGTAACTTAAAGACATTATACAATTGATAGCCATTTTCTAGTTAGGAAATGGTTTTTTTATACCGAAAGGCTTTGCCACAAATAAAACGTAGTATAAGCTTCCCAACCTGCTAACTCCTTAAAAAATAAGACTTGCTCTTCTCTGCTGGGTCGTTGCTCCATTTGATTGACCAACTGAATGGCCTTAATTAACCCAGCATCTCCATAAGGCACTGCATCCATTCGCTTCAGGCATTTCATTAATGCATAATTCGCCGTCCATTCGCCTATACCACGAATGTTACATAACTCTGTGATCATAGATGAAGTATGCGCTAAATCCAACAGTTTCCTTTTAGACAAATCTCCCTTCACCATTCGCTCAGCGATGCCAATTAAATACTCCGATTTACGTGTGGAAAGTTTTAGTTTTTTTAATTCCTCAACGGTACTTCCTGCGATTTTTTCTGGTGAAGGAAACAGGTAATGGATTTGATTTTGAAAGGTTTGACTAGCTCCATAGCGTTGTACTAGGTTCCGCTTCAATTGATAGGCAAACCTTAGGTTAATTTGCTGACCAATAATCGCCCAAGATAAGGCTTCAAATAAATCAATGATGCTGATTAAGCGTAAGCCTTGATGTTTCATGACTTGCTGTGCTAATGCATCATTTTGTCGAAGTTGATGATAAAAAGGAGAAAGATCCCGCTTCAAATCGAACCACTCTAGTATATAGTCAATAATCACTTTACCGAGTTGGTCATGATAGGTACCCTGCAACAAATGGACTTCTAGTTGTTGTTTTTGCGCACTAATTTGAACCAGTTGATCATGCTGTTGAAACCTTAACAACTTGGTAATAACTTGATTTTCAATACAATGTAAGCAATCATCATAATCCCGATCAAGAAACCAACAAACTTCCTTAAAACTAAAATCATCAGGTGTGGGGATTGTCCAACTATGCATATTCCAATGAATTCCTATTTGATCGCAACAAATACTAAACTACCACACAAATCTATAAAAACACCCAAAACCTGTAAATCCATTTATGGCACTTAACTGCTTAGATTAGGTTTTTTTGAATATTTTACAGAGTTTCGTAGCTGGTTTTTAATCAATTATCGAGAATTTACGCTGATATGGAACGTGATATCGAATTTTTAAGAGCAGCCATTGCCCTTGCTAAAGCAGGGATGGAAAGTGGTAATGGCGGGCCTTTTGGAGCTATTGTAGTTCGGGACGATCAAATTGTGGGTAAAGGTAATAATCGAGTGACCTCATCGAATGACCCTACGGCACATGCAGAGGTGGTTGCCATACGCAATGCCTGTGAAAATTTAGGAACCTTTCAGCTCAACGATTGTGTCATTTATTCTTCTTGCGAACCTTGCCCCATGTGTTTAGGAGCCATTTATTGGGCGCGCCCCAAACGATTGGTATTTGCCTCAACACGAGAAGATGCCGCAGCCATTGGCTTTGATGATGACTTTATTTACAAAGAGATTGTACTTCCAATTGACCAACGTGCCATTGAAACACATCAACATACCGTATCAGAAGCAACAGCGGTATTTCAATCTTGGGCTGATAAAAATGATAAAATCAAGTATTAGTTGTATCCTAAAGAAAGCATCTACGCGATATCACAGGTTTATTTTATAAATTTACTAGTGTTTATCACGAATGGTTTGTTATAGGGAAAATCACTAGCTTTTTTCGATTGTTGAATCATCAAAAAGTGCAGAATCCTTTATGGCTTTAAACTTTTTAATGATTCCAAAGACAGAAAAAGAGGTGACATGTTCACCTAATCAACCATTCGTGATAAACACTGCTAATGAAGCTAAAAATCAGTTGAATGATCCCCCAGACATTCAAATATGATTACCTATTAATTGTGAACTAATAATAAGGGCTATGCGATATCTTGGAGTGTTTCTCCTGATGATTTTGCACACCACGCCCATGCAGGGCAATAACTTGGTGGATAGTTTGAAAACTGTACTTCAAACGGCCACTGACAGCCATCGGGTGGATGTGTTAGATGACATCAGTTGGGAATTTACCTTTTCGAATCCTGATTCGGCCATACATTATGGGCAACAACAATTGGAGCTTGCCCAAACGTTGCGTTACCGAAGGGGAACAGGCAGGGCTTATGGAAACTTAGGAAGAGCCCACTTTATCAAGGGAGATTTCAGTAATGCCTTAGAACTCTACGACAAAGGCCTCCATGTGCGTGCGATGATGGGCGACCGAAAAGGTGTAGCTACCTTTTTAAGTAATATGGCTATTATCTATCGTAATCAAGGTAACTATAAAAAGGCGCTTGATAACTATTTGCTGGCACTGCGTGTACATGATGAACTAAAAAATAAAAGAGGACAAGGTAACACCTTAAATAACCTTGGGGTAATTTATAAGGAGTTAGGAGATTTTAAAGAAGCGCTGACAAATTACCAGAAAGCCCTAGCCATTTATGAGGAAATCAAGTTTTTAAGAGGCCAAGGTGATGCGCTCAATAACATTGGTAATATTCATAACTTCCGAAAAGAATATGAATTAGCCTTGAAAACCTTTGAGCAATCACTGCTTGTTCAACGAAAACGCAAGAATACACATGGCATGGCTGATGTATATATTAATATGTCGCAAGCCCATGCAAGCCTAGCCAACTTTGAGCAAGCATTAGCTTTTGCAGATTCCGCCTACACGCTTTATGCATCCATTTCCAATAAAAAAGGAATTGCCGAGGTACAACAAAGTATGGCTAAATACTACATGACGAAGTACAATTTCCCAAGGGCTGTTAGCTATAGCCGCGAAGCTTACCAAACAGCCCATGAAATTGGAGCTGCTGCTATTGAAAAAGAAGCCGCTGCTGTTTTAGCAAAAGCTCATCAACACATGGGCGATTACAAGGAATCTTTGCATTATTTTAATCGCTTTTCTCAATTGAAAGACTCCCTCCAAAATATGGAATTGCGTAAGCAATTGTCTCAAATGCGCCATCAATACGATATGGATCTTAAAAACTTGGAGATCGCTTCCTTAGAAAAAGGACATCAAATTGATCGCATTATCCAATATGCATTCTTTGGCGGAATGGTTCTATTCTTGTTTATTGCCTATTTATTCTACAATCGCTTTCAGATGAAAAGCAAAGCAAATCAATTACTTCGAGCCAAAAACAGTGAAATCTTATTGCAGAAAGAAGAAATTGAAGCACAACGCGATAACATTGAATGGCAAAATCAACAAATTTCGACTCAAAAAGATGAGCTTGAAACCCAAGCGAACTTATTAGCAGCAACTAATCTCAAAATAGAAAAAGCATACAGCCATATTCAAGATAGTATTCGCTATGCCAAACGCATTCAGCAGGCCATTGTGGGGAAACAAGAACACATTGTTCAGCATTTTAAAGAGGCTTTTATTCTGTTTCTACCTAAAGATGTGGTCAGTGGAGATTTTTATTGGTTCCATCAACATACCAACAAGCCACACATTAAGTATTTAGTTTGTGCAGATTGCACAGGTCACGGGGTACCTGGAGCCATGATGACTGCCATTGGGAATACCTTGCTGAATAAAATCATTAAGGTCAATGAAGTCGATTCTCCTGCCGAAGTCTTGACGCAATTGGATCAACAGATTCAAATCACCTTAAGGCAATCGGATGAGCAAGCACAACAAGATGGCATGGATATGACCATTATTAAAGTAGATGAGGAACAACAAGTCGTCACTTGTGCTGGCGCAAAAAATCCAATTGTCTTGGTTCGGGATAATGAGATTAGGGTCATAAAAGGCGCGAAGTTTTCAGTAGGAGGTGTGCCGATTAAGCGAGCAAAAGCATTTACAGAAACGCAAATCCAACTGCAAGCTGACGATACCATTTATTTGTATTCTGATGGTTTCCAAGATCAGTTCGGCGGAGCTAAGAACTCGAAATACCTTTCTAAACGATTTCGAAACTTATTGCTCGAAACCAATCACCTCGCTATTGATGCACAAAAGGAAATTTTACATCAAGAACTCGAAAACTGGAAAGGTGAGCACGAACAAACCGATGATGTGTTGTTGATGGGACTGCGTTTTTAAGAGGTCATTTTAACACCATAAAGATGAGACCTTTTACCGAATGAGGCATCTCAGTACTTTGTTTACAAAGTAGTAGTGTGAAGTAAGTTATATTTATGTGTTTTACTATCATTTTCCTAATCCGATACATACCTACTTTCGCATATGAACTCTAAATAAAATCTACCAAGTATACTTATTAACATTTATTTGTTAATTCAATAACTACTATCTTCGCACCCGAAAATAGATTGAACCGTAGTTCAATCAACATAAAGCACCTATGAAACGAATTTTACTAGTACTACTGATGCAGTATGTTGTGTCAGTATTTCTCTTTGCCCAACAGCAAGAGATGCCTGCTCAGTTTGCGACTCCCAATGCCGCTTCTTTGGGATTGTATGGTGATTATCCTGTGAGTCATTTTACAGGAATTCCTGAGATCAATATTCCCATTACAACAATCAACACCCATGATTTAGCTCTTCCGATTGGGTTGAGCTATCATGCTGCGGCTGTCCGATTGAAGAGCCACCCTGGTTGGGTTGGACTTGGTTGGTCGTTGCCTGTTGGTGGAGTGATTAGCCGAACAGTTCGGGGTATTCCTGACGAGTTGCAGAGTGTGACAGGAAAAGAGCATGGCTTCTATGGAAATTGGCAGCATATCAATCGTGATGATTGGAACACAAGAGATGCTTTGGAGAGTTTTGCTGATATTTATTTTCTTCCTTCTTCAACAGCAGCACACCGAGAAGCACAAGCAGATCATTTTTCTTTCAACTTCATGGGCTACTCAGGTAGTTTTTACCTGACTCATGAAGGAGAGTGGGAAGTGATTTCTAATGATCCCATTCAGGTAGAGTTTGATGAGCAAACAGGTTTCCTCAATGCAAATGAGCTTCGTAACGATATGTTTAATAAGATGTCATCTACAGCCCGTGTTCAGTCAAATCGGTATTTCAATAAGTTTACATTGATTGCTCCTGATGGTTTTCGCTATGAGTTTGGTGGAGTAGATGCAACGGAATATAGTGTTCCCTATCGAGCACAACAGTTACGAGTGACTGCTGATTCTTGGTATTTGACCAAAATCACTTCTCCTGTGGGCAATACCATCACATTTACTTATGAACCTGATGATCCTGTCTACTCACTTAGTCAATCTTACAATGCAACTAAGTATGGGCAAAATAGTAGTGGGTGGTTAGAAAATAACTGCTCGACTACTGCATCCTCAAATGGATATGCTTATGGAGGTTTTTTGAGTATGCCCGTTTATCTGAGACGAATCGAATATGATGGTGGAAAAATCGAATTTCATCGAAGTTCAACAGTCGAACTTGATTATCCTCCTAACTACTATTGGGCTGGTATTCAGGTTGCACAATTTCGATATGGCCAACCCAATGAACATGAGTGGAAAAAGCTGGATTACATCGAAGTATTTCACAAGAATGAGAAAATTGAGAAATACCAGCTCAACTATACCAATACTACAGATGATCGTCTCAAACTCACCAGCATCAACCGAATTCCTTTGTTTGATGGCGGTCAGGAGGGAACGAGTTTGAATCTGTACCAATTTGATTATTATACAGACCAACTGCTACCAAGCTATGGGAGTGATGAGATGGATCATTGGGGATTCTTCAATAATAGTGGCTATACCTTTACATTTAATGGCAATCAGTGGATCGAAAACTTTATTGCTGCTAAAGAACCTGATGTAACAGGTGTTCATCAGCAACGAGAAGTGTTGAAAAAGATTACTTTCCCCACTGGCGGCCATACTATTTTTGAATATGAGCCGCATACGTATTCCAGAGAGGTACTAATAGGCAGAGTACTGTCTGATTTCTTCACAGCAAACAAAGTGGCTGGTGGTTTGCGGATTAAACGGATCAAGACTTATGCTTCTGAAACTGATGCCAACTATCAAACGAAAGAGTACTTCTATAATACTGGATATTCTCCATCCAATCCTTCTACAGTATCAAGTGGTATTGTTGGGAATATTCCTCAATATCATTGGCCAGATTACCAAGGAACAACTGCACGAGGAAATACTTTTTGGTATGATCGTTTTTCAACAGGAGCTATCTTGCCTTTCGGGTTGAATAGTCAAGGAAGTCACATTGGATATAGTGAAGTAACTGTAGTTGAGGGAGAAGCAAATAGCAATCACCAAGGATATACCAAATACAAGTTTACCAATTTCGGTGAGGACATCTGGGGAATCACACACAACGATGAGGATGCCATGCTCATCTTGGAAACAGAAAGAAGTGCGTTTACTGCCTATGCTGATAAAGCTTTTGAGAGAGGATTACCTATTTACCAAGGCATTTTTGATGCAAGCAATAACTTGCTCAGTGAAACTACCATGAAGTATGAGGCCACCAAAAGCGCTTATCTAAGAGGAATTGATCTTGGTTTTGTACAGATATGCCAAAGTGCTGGTGATCACGCTTTCTTTGGCGCGGCTTACAAGATTTATAATGTTCATTTTAACGTGATCGAACAGACCAATACAGTCATTGAAAACAACATTCCACTCATCCAAAAAGAGATTTTTGCTTATGATGATCTCAACAATTTGAAAAAAACGGTTGAGGGAATACAAGGAAGCGATGAGCGAATTGAAACTCAATACTTTTATCCAAAAGACTACCAAGCAAGTTCTGGATTATTCAATCAAATGGTGCAACAAAATATTGTCTCACCATTGGTGAAATTGGAGCGAAAAAAAGATAATCAGCTTATTCATGCTGAACGTAACACGTTTACTTACGGAAGTTTTCTAAAAGAATATACTTACAGAACAAATACAACAGGGGTAGAGAACTCCAATATCCACATTCGGGAAAAACATAATAATAAGGGAGAACTGATTGAGATTTCACAAAATGGTAGTACTCCCAACGCAATCTATTGGGATAGTGAAGGCTTGCTTCCAATCGCTCGAATCAAGAATGCCTATCACAATCAGGTGTATTATAATAGTTTTGAACTAGATGGAACTCCTTCCTCACACGCATACACAGGGCAACATGTGGCTAGTTCTTATCAACTCAATATTTCAGGTTTTCCATCAGGAAATTATCTCATGAGTTATTGGGAATGGAATGGTAGCAAATGGGAATACAAAGAAGAAAAAGTCTTTTTTTCAGGTGGTACATTAAATCGTTCATTTCCAAATACCATAGATGAGTTGCGTATCCATCCTGTACATGCTCAACTCACCAGCTATACTTACGACCACAAAGGACGCATGATTTCAGAATGTGGCATCAATGGCCAAGTCGTTCATTTCGAATACGATGGATTTAATCGACTGACGAAATTGAGAGATCATGAGGGAAATCTACTCAAATCATATCAATATAAATACCACAATGAAAACTAATTATAAGAGTAAAGGTGAGATGCAGTTAGATACGGTGATTAGCTTATTTATTGGCTGGGCTGTTCATTTTTCCTTGATGAAAAACGAACCAAAAAATCAAGAAAATCTGATCCTGCTGCCCACGCTCGGCAGATTTTCGGGCCAACGCTCATTTACTCATTAGATTAAAGTAAAAGGTTTTTAATGATAAAAGCATCTATACTAAAATATATTGTACTAATCATTCTCTTGATTCCAACGGTTATATATGGTCAGAAGGGTGGAGGAATTGGCGGAACACTTCAGGTTATTGGAGAAACAGAGGTATTAGTGGGTGAAGAATATCATTACTATTTGCAAGGAGGAATACCAACTAAATGGTATTGCGATGATTGTGAAATCGTTCGCTATGTGTATGATCCAAGAACAGAGTCTCAATCTGTAGTGGTGACTTGGTTATACAATCCAAGCCCTGTTGTGTTGGATCAAACCCCGAACAGTATTAGTGTAGCAATAGCCGATAAACAAGGAGTACAGTTGTATGTGAATGTGAGTTGTTCTGTTAATGATCCTGTGATGCCTGTAAGTATTGCGCAAAATGCAAGTTATTGTACAGGGAAAACAACACTTACTTATACAAAACCAACTACTGATGATTGGGAATACTATTGGCAGGAGACTCTAACAGGTCGCACAACTGACTATGGATCAGCAACGAGTTTTGTTGTAGATCGGAGCCAACGCTATTATTTGAGAGCACGACACAAGAATGGATGTTGGGGCAATGAGCTAATTTTTATTGATGCTGTTGTGTATCCACGTCCAGTAGTAAAAGCTCCAACTGTTGAACTTGGTTGTGGCGCTCCGAAACTACAACTTAACAATGTGTCATCAGGAGGGTTTACTTATTATTGGCAAACCGCAGTAGATGGAACAGATCAGTCAAGAACAGATGCCGAATTTACGGTGATCTATGAGGGGACTTATTATGCAAGAGCTTATCATCAAGCAACTTCCTGCTGGACTGCTGCTTCTACTGGTGTTTATGTTTCTCCAAGTGCCTTAACAGAAGCTGTTCCCACTGATGCAGAAGCGAATCTCCCAGTAGCAGTTTCTTCTAATGAATCAATTACTGGTACGGTAAATAATCCTGTTACTGATCAGAGTTTACCAGCAACAATGATTTCAGCAGATAATATGGTCAGCGTATACACACCAAGAACTACAACGATCTCCTCAGAAGATTTTACAAGCTTGGATGGATTGCCAAAAGAAGATGTCATTGTTTCTACAGAATATTTTGATGGATTAGGAAGAAGCCAGCAACTTGTACAAAAAGCATTTTCTCCACAAGGAAAAGACGTAGTACGTTTCAAGCAATATGACCAATTTGGAAGGGAAGTAAAAAGCTATCTTCCCTATGCAGATCAACTGCAAACAAATGGTAGTTTCAAAACTGATGCTCCAACCAAACAGTATACCTTCTATCAAAATCAAGCAGGTATCGCTCATTCTGATTGGGCGTTTTCACAGACTGATTATGAAGCATCTCCTTTACACCGAGTAATAGCCTCTTCAGCACAGGGAGCAAGTTGGGTTGGAAACAATCGAAAAGTGCAGACAGAAACTTTGGTAAATGATGGAACAGAAGCAGTTCGTAGATGGAAGGTAGCTGATAATACCTTAATAAATGTGGGATCAGGAGTTTATGTCGCAGGAGAGTTGTTAATCCAACAAGTAACAGATGAACATGGTGTGAAAGCGATGAACTATACCAATAAATTGGGTCAAGTAGTACTTTCAAAAAGAGAAATTGGCGAGAATACCTTTGCTTCAACGTATTTTGTTTACGATGATTTCGGAAACCTCCGCTATGAATTTCCTCCCAAAGCAGTAGAGCTAATGGCCGCCAATGGATGGCAACTAGATACAGAAGTTGAAAAATTTATTTTTGCCTACCGTTACGATACAGAACGCAGACGAATTGCCAAGAAAGAACCAAGCAGGAAAGGAGAGATGAAAACTGTATTTGATTTAATGGGACGTGTCGTGCTATCACAAACAGTCAATCAATTTGATCAGAATGAATGGACGTTTATCAAATATGATGTGTTAGATCGGATTGCCTACACAGGTATTCTCACCACCACTAAACCCCACGAAGAACTGATGGCAGAAGCAGCTAATTTCAAAGGTTATGAGGTGATGACTAGCAGCGGAAATTACACGAATACAGTTTTCCCCATTCTCGATCATCAAGCTGAGATCATGACCATCTATCATTATGACAATTACGAGGTGATAGACTTGAATGTCTATGGTTATCAACCTGTTAACCGTCCAGATTTTACTGATCCAGTGCGGGAAGATGTAAGAGTTAGAGGATTGGCCACTGCAATCCAAACCAAAGTATTGGGTACTACCGACTGGTTATGGACAGTCATGCATTATGATGAGAAAGGCCGAACGGTTCAAGTGATTGAAGAAAATCATTTGGGAGGAAAAAATGTACTCACTACTCAGTATGAAGATTTCTTAGGCCGCGTAGATAAGTTGCATATTCATCATACGACAACTAATGAATCTGTAGAGATTCTTCGTTGGTATGAATATGATCATAAAGACCGAGTAGAGGCAGCGTATTATCAGATCAATAACCAAACCCCTGAACTTCTAGCAGCATTTGTATACAATGAGTTAGGAGAAGTAATCACGAAAAAACTAGGCAATGATCTGCAACACATTGATTATCGTTACAACATTCGAGGTTGGTTGACTCACATCAATGAACTGACTTTGGAAGCTACGAATCCAGATGCTCCAAAAGATTTGTGGGGCATGGAACTTTCCTATGATCGAGGATTTGAACATAATCAGTTCAATGGAAATATTGCAGGGATCAAATGGAAATCGGCAGGAGATGGGAAAGAGCGAGCCTATGGATTTCAGTACGATAAACGAAATCAATTAATCCAAGCAGATTATCGGGATCGTAAAACAGCTACTGATCAATGGACAAGAGATGAAGGAGATTTCACAGTTTTCGGAGTGGCCTATGACATGAATGGAAATATCCAAAAGATGAACAGGCAAGGAGCCATTGGAAAAGATGCAGCTGGCAATTGGGTGTTCAGTGCAATGGATCGACTGAACTATCAGTACAATGGAAACCGACTCATCGCAGTGGATGATCAAGTAGCAACTGAAGGAGTAGCGGGAGATTTCAACGATCCAAATCAACTCTATTGTGAAAACTCCTCAGTAGGAGACGAGTACCACTACGACAAAGCAGGGAATTTAATAGCAGATACCAACAAAGGCATTACAAACATCCGTTACAATCACCTCAACTTGCCTGTAGAGGTAGATCATACGATTCATTACACCTACAATTCGGCAGGAGTGAAACTCAAAAAGCAGGTATATGATCAGGCGGGAGGTCTGCAAGAAGAAACGGATTACATTGGCACGTTCATCTACAAAGACCAAAAGCTGGAAACAATTCAGCATGAAGAGGGAAGAGTCTTGGCAGTAGGAAATGATCAATACCGATTTGAGTATCATTATAAAGATCATCTAGGTAATCTCCGATTGAGCTTTCGAGAAGAAGAGGCGGTGTATACCGTTACGATGGAGCCTGATACCTTGATTGCGCAAGAAGAAGAACGTAATTTTGAACAGGTAGATGAAACTCGATTGGTAGGAGTAAATGCGCGTACAGGAGTTGGCGTTTCACAATTGCATGGTAATAATGCTTCTCGAACGATGGGGGTGGCCACTGTGCTCAAAACCAATAAAGGAGATAACATTACATGGTCTACTCTCAGTTATTATTCCTCATCAAACTTCGATGCATCATTAAGTACAATTCCCAATCTTGGTAATGCAGGAGAAGGGGGAATTGAGCATGGTTCAGGGATTTTTTCACAAGGAGGAAGTGGTTTGAGTATCAGTCCACTTTTTGATCAACTGACAGACAACAGACCGCATGCCTATGCTCGAATAGTTTTGGTGGATGAAGATGGAAACGAATTGCAAGAAGCACACAAACTCATCCAAAAACAAGCCAATCGATACAGTCAAATCTCCATCACACTAGAAGCAGAATTTGATGGCTATGCGGTTGTCTATATCGCCAATGAGTCCAAGATGGATGTATTCTTTGATGATATGGAGTTGAGACATCAACGATTGATTTGGCAAGAAAATAACTACTATCCATTTGGCATGAGCATGAAGCCGATTGATCAGGAGGGAATGCCGAATAATCGTTGGACATATAATGGAAAGGAGTTGGAGAAGAGAACAGATTGGTTTGAGTATGGTCAGCGAGATTATGATCCACAGTTGGGACGTTTTCATAAGGTTGATCGCTTTGCAGAAAAGTACGGTTCACTTACTCCATATCACTATGGAGCCAATAATCCGATCAAGTATATCGATATTAATGGAGATTCACTATGGATCAGTTATAATGGAAGTAATTACCTTTTTAATAATGGGAAAGTTTATCTTAATGGTTCGGAGTTTACAGGTAAACGAAAAGGTTTTTTAAAGAAAACATTTAATGCTCTTACTAAGATAGGAACAACTGATGAAGGGACACTACTATTATCAGCATTAGAAGGTTCAACAAATAACTTTACTATTGCACATTACTCAAATAATCCGAATAAGAAACAAAACTCATTTATTCCTGACGATAATAAAAAAGCATTTGCTGAGCAATTTAAGAATGATCCTAATGCTGCACAATCATTAGAAGCTTTTAAAAAAGCAGGAGTTGACCTTTCTGGAGGCTCAGGAGGAACGATCTATTGGAATCCTTCAGGTGAAATACTTCCAACTACTAGTGGTTTAAAAATTAATGCTGTGACAGATTTAGCACATGAACTATTTCATGGTTTAGATTCAGATAGAGGACTGCTAGATGAACGAAAGTATTTACACAAAGAACTTGAAAAATCAGAATGGCAAGCAGTATATAGAGAAAATCTTCTTAGAAGCCAATTGGGTTTGCCATTACGAACACATTACATAACAAAAGCAGATGCCAACGGTACAATCATTAGTGGAACTGGACCTAAAATGATTTCAACAGATAAAAAACCTATTCTACCTTTTTGGTATAAACATTAGTGAAAAAGAGAATATGAAGCAATTAATAATAGTGGTGTTACTTATTGTATTTGTCTCATGTACATCAGGAAGCTTGACTAGAATAAAGTTTAATCCTGTTAGAGGAGGTGTAAAGTGCCATTTACTAATCCCCAAAAATTATGAGTTAGAAAGGATATCAGGGCATGGCAATCGCTTTTCATATACTTATCAAGATTCTTCAATGATCTATATTAGTACTTTTAACAATACACCAAACTATGATAACCTACGTTCACAAGGTACTTATTATACTAAGTGGTTTGCTCAAAAATCTGATTCTTCATTAGTTTTATCAGGAGAAGATAGTTTAGGTCTTTATTGGAAAGATATTACTGAAGGAGTGTTAAGTATTGGCTATATGAATGTATCGAAACAACAGAAAGCACTTTTTGATAGTGCTTTGAATTCCTTGAAATATGAAAAATATAAACCAAAGTAAAATACTAGGCTTGTATGAAGCATTCACTGATATATCCCTTCGGTATGAACATGAAGCCGATTGATCGTGAAGAGATGCCAAATAATAATTGGATATATTTCCTAGTTGGTATAAACATTAGAGAATATGAAGAATTTGATACTCCTTCTTATTTTGACTTTGACTATATCATGTAAGGCAAATGAACTTGTAAAAGTGAAATTTGTTCGAGTAAAAAGTGCTCGTTATTGTATCATGAAAGTTCCGAAAGGATTTGAGTTTCATCGAAGTTCTGGAAGTCGTGAAACTGAGTTTATGTATTTATATAGTGATTCTTCAATCTTATATATTACATCATTCACTAATACAGAAAACTATAAAAATATAAGAGATCAAGGATCATATTATCAAAAACTAGATGCTCACTATGCTGATTCAACTTTGTTTTTGCAGGGTGTCGATAGTCTAGGATTATATTGGAAAGATATCACTTTTGGAGAGTTGAGTATTGGATATAAGAATGTTGCTGAAAGTCAAAAAGCTCTTTTTGATAGTGCATTGAATTCTGTAAAGTATAAGTAAAATCATGGGATAGTGTCCATATTGACTTCTGTAATTATTTTTTACCAGACAACTACTGATAATATTACATACAGCTCGAACAATAATGGGCAAACTCGAAGATCAAATATTTGGACTACGGATTTACCTCCACTTAGTAATGATGCCTCTATTGTGCGGGTTACCTTAAATGTCAATGCAACTAATACAGGAGCACCAACTAATGTACAAGTTATTTTTAACCAAAACATGCCCAATGGTATGCAGCCAAATGTTGGTGGAAATCAGAGGACTCTAGTTAACACAACATTAGGTAATACACCTTATACTGGACAAGTAGATGTATCTAATTTTAGAGGGCTGTTTAGTAATCAAACATCTGTTTTTGTTGGTACACCAACTTTTTTAACACCTAGTACACCTTCTCAAGGTAATATAAACATGGTATTAGTTGTGGATTATTTTACTCCTTTTTT
>JBMYQA010000042.1:0-30231 GCA_049600855.1 Flammeovirgaceae bacterium
TAATTTAGCAGAGATTTCTCCTGATCCTAAAACCTTTACTAAGTCTTTTTTAGACACTAAACCATTCTCTACTAATACTTCGGGGGTAATTGTATCTACACCCAATTTCTCAGAGAGCTCTTGAAGTTTATATAAGTTAACAGCTTTATAACTTACTCTGAAAGGATTTCTGAATCCAAATTTAGGGATTCTACGCTGCAAAGGCATTTGTCCACCTTCAAAACCTAGCTTTTGGCTGTAACCTGATCTCGATTTAGCACCTTTGTGCCCACGAGTACTTGTACCACCACGGCCTGATCCTTGCCCTCTACCAACTCTTTTTCTGTTTTTCACAGAACCTTCGGCTGGTTTTAATGTATGTAATTTCATCTTTATATAGCTAAAGCCTGATTAGTCCGAAAAAAATTCCTGCAAATATACTAAAGTTCTTCAACCTCGACAAGGTGTTGTACCTTATTCACCATTCCACGAATTTGCGGGTTAGCTTCTTTTTCCACAACCCGATTGATTTTACCCAAACCTAACGCCTCAATTGTCTTCTTTTGCCTTTGGGTGGAGCCAATTATACTCCTTACTTGTTTAATTCGAATCTTAGGCATGACTCAATTATATTTTAAGGAGATAGTCGCCTGTGCAACTATCAACCATTGAACACTTTATCTAAAGAAACTCCTCTTTGTTGAGCGACCATAAACGGGTCACGCATTTTCAACAAGGCATCGAATGTAGCTTTTACTACATTGTGAGGGTTTGAAGAACCTTTTGACTTTGCCAATACGTCTTTTACTCCAGCTGCCTCTAAAACTGCACGCATCGCACCACCGGCAATTACACCAGTACCAGGAGCAGCAGGCTTTACAAGTACCAAACCTCCTCCATATTTACCCACCATCTCATGAGGAATTGTATTATTTAATACAGGAACTTTAATTAAGTTCTTCTTAGCATCATCAATTCCTTTAGTAATGGCATCAGTAACTTCATTTGCTTTACCTAAACCATACCCTACAACGCCACTTCCATTTCCTACTACTACAATTGCAGAGAAACTGAATCGTCTACCACCTTTAACTACTTTGGCAACACGCTTGATAGCAACAACCTTCTCCGTCAAATCAATCTCACTTGCCTTCAATTTTCTAATATTTGCTTGACTTTGTTTCATCAGTCCTTTGATTTACAAACTTAAAATTTTAGGCCTCCTTCACGCGCTCCATCGGCCAAGGCCTTGATCTTGCCATGATAGAGATAGCCATTACGATCAAAAACTACAGAGTCGATACCAGCAGCAATTGCTTTTTCAGCGACTCGCTTTCCAAGTTGTCCAGCAACTTCTTTATTGACTGATTTTTTCTCAGAAAGCTCCTTAGAGCTTGCGCTCACTATCGTATGCTGCTTATTATCGTCAATAAGCTGAACATAAATGGCTGTGTTGCTTCTAAAAACAGTCATTCTAGGTCTTGAAGAAGTACCAGATAATCTACCTCTGATACGCTTCTTAATTTTTAACCTCCTTAAATCTTTCTTAGTAGCCATTTCTTTATGTGCTTAATGCTATGGAATAGCCTTTCAATTAAATTATTTGGCAGTTTTACCTGCTTTTCTTCTGATAACTTCACCCTTGAAGCGAATACCTTTACCTTTGTATGGTTCAACCTTACGCAATGATTTGATTTTCGCGGCCACTTGACCAATCAATTGCTTGTCAGTCCCTTCTAAAGTAACTAAAGGATTTTGTCCTTTCTTCATCTCAGTTTCCAATTTTAATTCTTCTGGAATCTGAAAATAAATGTTGTGAGAATAACCAAGGTTTAATTCTAAAAGGTTGCCTTTATTTGATGCTTTATAACCTACACCAACTAATTCCAACTCTTTTTTATACCCCTCAGAAACACCAATAATGGCATTATTCACTAATGAACGGAATAATCCGTGCATTGCTTTGTGTTTTTTCGATTCTGAAGGACGCTCAAGGATTACCTCATTCCCTTCAACTTTCACTGAAATATTGTATAATACTTCTTGTGAAAGAGAGCCTTTTGGCCCTTTTGCAGTCAGGGTATTACCTGAAACTTCAACAGTAACACCTGCGGGTACTGCTATTGGTTTTTTACCAATTCGTGACATCTTATTAAACTTTATAGGATTACGAGGGAAACCTCCATCTGCATCCTTGATTCACTAATTAATTAATATACGTAGCAAAGTACTTCGCCACCTACATTTTCCTTTCTAGCTTCTTTATCAGTAATTACACCCTTAGAAGTAGAAAGAATAGCAATGCCCAATCCATTTAGTACACGAGGAAGTTCAGAAGCTTTGGCATATTTTCTTAAGCCTGGCTTACTTACTCTTTCCAAGTGAATCATTGCAGGTGCTTTTGTAGAAGGGTTATATTTCAAAGCAATTTTAATTGATCCTTGAGCAGTTGTGCTCTCGAACTTATAACCTTGAATGTACCCTTTATCGAATAACACCTTTGTGATTTGCTTCTTAATGTTTGAAGCGGGCATCTCTACTATCCTATGATTAGCACTGATGGCATTACGTAGCCTAGTCAAGTAATCAGCTATTGGATCTGTCATTATCTCAATATTTTGTGCCGACCAGCGGCTGATTCACATCTTTTCGCAATATAACTCCCAGAGAAACATGGATTTTCACCAAGGGCAGGGAGTACTTCTACTACCAACTTGCTTTGGTAACCCCCGGAATCTTACCTTGAGACGCTAGTTCTCTGAATGTTACCCTTGAAATCCCAAATCGCCTCATGTAACCTTTAGGACGACCAGTCAATTTGCAACGGTTGTGCAAACGGACAGGTGAAGCATTTTTGGGCAATTTATCCAAGCCAACATAATCACCAGCTTCTTTCAACTCAGCTCTTTTCTTAGCATATTTTGCTACAGTACGCTGACGTTTTCTTTCACGGGCTTTTACTGCTTCTCTTGCCATAATTATTGATTAGTAGTGTTTCGATTTTTGAAAGGCATACCGAACAATTTCAAAAGCTCATATGCTTCTTCATCTGTTGGTGCATTAGTTACGAAGGTGATATCCATTCCTGAGATTTTCTTTACCTTGTCGATTGAAATCTCTGGGAAGATAATTTGTTCTTTAACACCTAACGTATAATTTCCTCTTCCGTCAAAGCTTTTCTCGCTAATTCCTTTAAAGTCTCTTACACGAGGAAGAGAAATATTGATTAATCTATCGAGGAATTCATACATAATTTCTCCTCGAAGTGTCACTTTTGCTCCGATCGGCATACCTTCTCGAAGTTTAAAGTTTGACACTGATTTCTTAGCGATAGTTGCCACAGCCTTCTGACCGGTAATGGTAGTTAATTCATTAACACCAATATCGATAAGCTTCTTATCAGCTACTGCATCTCCGATACCTTTGTTCAAAATGATTTTGAGCAACTTAGGCACCTGCATTACTGATTTGTATTGAAATTTCTCCTTCAGTGCAGGAGCGATTTCTTTCTTGTACTGATCTTTTAATCTAGCCATCAGTCAATAAACTCATTAGTTTTCTTAGAATATCTTCTCAACTTGCCATTTTCGTCAAGTCTTCTGCCAGTACGAGTAGCTTCACCAGTTTTAGGATCAACTAGCATCAAGTTACTCATGTGTATACCAGCTTCTACTCGCTGAATACCACCTTCAGGATTATCGGCACTTGGCTTAACATGCTTAGTCACCAAATTTACGCCATCTACAATAGCACGATTCTCATTTCTCAACACTTGTTTCACTTCTCCCTCAGAACCTTTATGGTTACCAGCAATTACTCTTACCTTATCACCTTTCCTGATATGGAATTTTGAATGCTTCTTTACTTGCTCTTTCTTTTTCATGACATTACAATACTTCTGGAGCCAATGAAACAATTTTCATAAACTGCTTTTCTCTCAATTCTCTTGCCACTGGGCCGAAAATACGGGTTCCTCTTGGCTCATTGTTATTATTCAATAAAACAGCCGCATTGTCTTCAAATCGAATATAAGAACCGTCTTTTCTTCTCACTTCCTTCTTAGTTCGAACAACAACTGCTTTAGAGATAGTGCCTTTCTTCATATTGCTGGAAGAAAGTGCTGATTTTACCGTAACAACAATTTTATCACCTAGTGAGGCATATTTTTTACCAGTGCCTCCAAGTACTCGAATACAAAGTACTTCTTTCGCTCCACTGTTGTCCGCTACATTCAATCTTGATTCTTGCTGTATCATGTCTTGTTTATGTTTCAGTCTTTAGCAAAGACCCCAAACCACAATCTAAATTACTTAGCCCTTTCAATGATCTCTACTAATCTCCAACGCTTATTCTTACTAGTAGGGCGGGTTTCCATGATGCGAACGGTATCACCAATATTGCAATCATCGTTCTCATCGTGTGCCATAAATTTGGTCGTTTTCTTGGTGAACTTTCCATACATCGGATGCTTCACTCTTCTTTCTACAGCGATCACTATTGACTTCTGCATTTTATTGCTCACAACCACACCGATTCTCTCCTTTCTTGAATTTCTCTTTTGCTCCATTTCAACAATTATTTGGAATTACCGATGACTTTTTTGATTACCTTCAGTTGCACTGAAGATGGCAAGTTTGCATTCTCTTGCTTCAAGAATTCTCTTGCATTGTCTTCTGTCAATTCGCCTGAAGCAACTTTTTCGTTCAACACTGCGTAAGTTCTCGCTTGCAATTCAGTTTTCAATCTTGCGATATCTTTTCTTGCTGCTCTGATTCTCATTGGGTTCTCAATAGGTGAAACCGCATGAGCAAAACGCAAGTTACGCAAACTGCTTTCAGCTGAAGCAACTGCATCTTGCAATTCTTCAACACTCATATTTCTCAACTCGGATGCTTTCATCTGCTATATCTTTAATAAAGAAGACTACTCCACGTAATCCCTACGTACAACAAATTTTGTCTTTACTGGCATCTTTTGAGCGCCTAATCTCAACGCCTCTTTCGCCAAAGCCATAGGTACACCATCCGACTCAAATAAGATAGTTCCAGGTTTAATAGGCGCCACCCAGTACTCTGGAGAACCTTTACCTTTACCCATCCTTACCTCGGCTGGTTTCTTTGTCACGGGCTTGTCTGGGAAAATTCGAATCCATACTTGACCCTCTCTTTTCATTGCCCTTGTAATGGCGATACGAGCAGCTTCGATTTGCCTAGAAGTGATCCAACCTTGCTCCAATGATTTGATAGCAAAACTACCAAATGAAATCTGGTGACCCCTCTGAGCAAGACCTCTCACTCTGCCTTTCTGCTTTTTCCTGTATTTTGTCCTCTTAGGCTGTAACATACCTGTAGATTTTCAAACTAAGTCCTATATAAAGGTCAAAAACAACCTTTATAAAATTAATATTTAGACCAAAACAAAATGTCTTTAACACATTCTGGGACTTATATTTATGTCTCAATAAATACAGTTTCCCGTTCGATGGGAGCGCAAAGGTAAGAGAGTATTCTTAATAAACAATGGATTACAGGCTTTTTCTTAAAAAAACCTTAAAAGAAATGTAATGACCTCCCACTATTCTTCCATTCTCCATTTTCAGTTTGCCATTTATTCCTAATAAGTTGTTTGAATTAGCTGCCTTTTTCTCTTCCATTCTTTTATCTTTGCCCGATTATTTTCAGATGTGGAATCAATACTCCTTATCAAACAACATGCTGATTTAGCATTAATAGGGGAAATACACCAACAAAGGCAATAAATTGTATGTGTATTCCTAGTTAAACACCAAAACAACTTCATTCACTTGCTAACAACAAATCATTCATGAAAAAGATTGTGATTTTAGGAGCTGGACGCTCTGCGTATTCTTTAATCAACTACCTCATTCAGCATGCTGAAGATCATGCTTGGGAGGTATTAGTTGGTGATCGAGATTTGGGTTATTTGAATAGTCGCTTTCCTGATCAAGCACGTTTAACCAAATTTGAGTTTGACGTGATGGACACGACACAAGTCAATCAAGCTGTTCAGCAATCAGATCTTGTGATTTCCATGTTACCCGCTCGCTTTCATCCTCAAGTGGCCGCCCCTTGCTTGGAATTTGGAAAACATTTAGTTACTGCTTCTTATGTTTCACCAGAAATGCAAGCCATGCATGAAGAGGCCCAACGAAAAGGTTTACTGTTTCTCAATGAGATTGGATTAGATCCAGGTATTGATCATTTATCAGCAAAAAAAGTCATTGATGACTTGAAAAATGCTGGAGCAGAACTGATTGGCTTTGAGTCATTCACAGGAGGGTTAGTTGCTCCTGAGTCTGATAACAACTGCTGGAACTATAAATTCACTTGGAATCCAAGAAATGTGGTATTGGCAGGTCAAGGCACCGCTTTATTTATGCAGAGTGGACAATACAAGTTCATTCCTTACCACCGCTTATTTAGTACAACGAAAGAGATTCAAGTCTCGGGTTATGGGTTATTTGAAGGATATCCGAATCGAGATTCGCTAAAATATCGCGAAATCTATGGATTAGAAACCATCCCAACCATGCTGCGCGGTACATTAAGGCGACCTGGTTTTTGTAAAAGCTGGGATCACTTCATCCAACTTGGCCTGACGGATGATTCCTATACTTTAGAGAATTCTGAACGTATGACTTACCGTGAGTTTATTAATTCATTTCTTCCTTTTAATCGTACGGCTACGGTTGAACAAAAAGTGGCGAAGTTTATTGGCGAGCCCCTTGAGAGTAAAGAGATGGATAAACTGAGGTGGCTCGGCTTCTTTAGCGATGAGGCAATTGGCCTTCCTAAAGCCACTCCTGCCCAAGTATTACAGCATATTTTAGAGAAAAAGTGGTCGTTAGATGCTGGAGATAAAGATATGATTGTCATGCAGCATTTGTTCCATTATGTATTAAATGGCAAAGAACAAAAGTTGACTTCTTCATTGGTAATTATCGGAGATGATGTTCATGATACGGCCATGTCGAAAGGGGTAGGGCTTCCATTAGCGATGGCGACTAAGCTGATTTTGACCGGGAAAATTCAACTTACAGGAGTGAAACGACCTACAGAGCCCACGATTTATGAGCCGATTCTCAAGGAATTAGCAGAGATGGGAATCTGTTTTGAAGAAAAAGGAGAACTGGTAGCTGTATAAGCAGGTAAAACAGTATTTTTAGTTTGTTTCTGTCTGGAATGTCGGCGAAGTACAATCATTGATTAAAATAAAATAGCTATCCGCTATTAAGCTTCTTCGCTGACATTCATCATGGCCATTTTTACAGGAACCTATACGGTAGCTTGTTTTTATTGGGCATCATCTAAGCTTCTGCTATTGCAACTACTTTTTTTCTGCAATACAAATCGTATAGATGCCAAAGGTTACTAAATTAAGCGCCACATCGTGGGATAAATCTTCATTAATCACCTGACCAGTGAACTGCGACTCACCGAGCGTTTTATTCACTAAAATTTGCTCTTTAAAAATCATTCCTTTCCTGCCATTTAATTTATACATGGCCTCTTTTGCACACCAATAGGTAAGTAATTCTTTTTCTTGATTTTGCGAAGCTGCAACTTCCTCATCATTTAGAAACTTACGTACAATACGATTAATTTTAGGGTTATTTCGTTCGATATCAATTCCGATAGGAGCACTAGGGTGAATAATTGCCGTAGCGTATCCTTTGGTATGAGAAAGCGAAATTTGATGATGCGCATCTTTCAAAAAAGGTTTCTGATGTTCGTCTTTTTCAATACCTGTAAAAGGTGCCCCAACTTCATTTGCCAATCCTTGTAATAATAATCTTCCCGCAAGCCATTCTTTTCTCCTACTTCTTATTTTAAACTTTTCGAAGGCGGTGGTTAAGGGAAACTTCCAAGCATGAAGTAATTCATTTTCTGATTCAGAAATTTCCCACAATCCCCAATAAGCCCCAGAAGGAAGTGATTCAATTGATGTTATTGGCATGATTTTCTTCGATTGACAATTTTCTATGCGCGTAAAAAGATTGAGGTTGTTTCAAAATAGGAAAACAAGTCTAACTCGGCAATTCAATACGTTTTGGTCATTAAACTTGGTATGGTAATAATGAAATCGGCCAAGTCTTTATTTGTTTCATCAAGAGTCATGACGGATTCTTGCTCTACTGATGAAATCGTTACGATATTTAATTTAGGGTTTACTTTTTTGAGGTACCAAAAAATTCCTTCAAAGTTATTGGAATGAAAAGCCCCATTAAAATGAAGTACCTGCTTACCCTTATCCCAATTTTCCACAATAAAATGCGCCATAGTAGCATCTTTAATTGCCTGAGCATGAACAAACTGCTCGCCTGCCATACCTGCATGCCCTTTCATCATTTCAAGCATTTTTTGGTAACCGGGCAAACTCATGTCTACTGAAATTGGTAAGGGAGCTATAAATCGTTTGGCCTCTGCGGGAAGTGAATCTAAAGTAGTTAAGCCTAAACGCGCCACCATATTTGCATACCTACGCGGAATGTTGCTGGCTACAAAATGTAACTTCTTTGCTTTAGCCAATTCTACTAACGGCGCATAGTCCGTATCGTAGTTATTCCAAACTTTAGATTCAGACTTTAGATGCGATTCTTTTATTTTTCCTTGAATGTATTCACTGAGCACCAATTGATCATCTGCCTCAAACATCTCTGCGGCAAGTACCAGCTTTTGCTTATGTTTTTTTTCCAAATCAATTGCAAGTTCAGTTTGCAACCAATGACAAATTGGGTTATTATGAAGCTCACCAAACAGAATGACATCCGCTTTTTCTAATTTTTTAAGCATCTGTTTATAGCTAGTCGACTTTCCATTCTTATCATATAATTTATAAGCTGGTTTATCTTGAGCATTCACATCATTCATACCGAACAAAATGGTCAGAAGTAAAAAGAAATATTTCATATAAGTTAATAAAAAATAAATTTAACAACAGAATTACATGCCTTTCTGTTCCAAATCGCTTTACTTTGACGGAGCGATTAAACAGCTGGTGAGTATTAGCATTCACCTATCTGTTTGGCACACATACTTATCTTTCTTAAATCTCGTGCAAGATATACCCTAAAGCGATGGAAACATCAAAAAAATCCATCTATTTTATCATCAATCCCATTTCTGGAACGGCTAAAAAACATCGTCTTCCCGACTTGTTTAAACAGCTCATTGATCCCTCATTATTTGAGTGGGAAATCAAGTATACGGATCATCCTCACCATGCCACTGAAATAGCTCAAGATGCTGTAGATCGGGACATTGATTATGTGATTGCTGTTGGCGGTGATGGGACGGTCAATGAGACTGCAAAAGCATTAATTGGATCTACTAGTAAATTGGGGATTATACCACTAGGTTCTGGCAATGGTTTAGCACGCCATTTAGGTATTCCTTTAAAACCTGAGAACGCCTTAAAAAGTATGTTAGCAGGCAATACGGTCAAAATTGACACCTGTGCGGTAAATGGTCAACCATTTTTTTGCACTTCAGGAGTAGGCTTTGACGCTTTAGTCAGTCATTATTTTGCGCAAAATAAAGGAAGAGGGTTACTCAATTATGCTAAAACAGCCATTCAGCAGTATTTCAACTATAAGCCAGCTACTTACCAAATTACCGTAGATGGTTACGAATATACAGAGCAAGCGTTTGTGGTCACGCTGGCTAATGCTGCTCAGTATGGAAATAATGCTTATATTTCACCAGAAGCGGATATTTCTGATGGTTTACTAGATTTGTGTGTAGTCAATAAGTTCCCCAAACTATTTGGTGTCGTGCTGATCTTTCGTTCTTTTACAGGAAGTATCCACAAA
Source organism: Flammeovirgaceae bacterium (assembly GCA_049600855.1). Lineage (GTDB taxonomy): Bacteria > Bacteroidota > Bacteroidia > Cytophagales > Flammeovirgaceae > JBMYQA01. The sequence goes on from JBMYQA010000042.1 coordinate 9,812, forward strand.
AGTAAATACATGAAAATCATTCGTGGAAAACATATCACGATCAGAAATAAAGGAAATTACGCCCATTTAGATGGAGATCCTGCTGAGCTAGCGCCTTCGTTACATTATAGCATTCAACAACAAAGTCTTGAAGTATTAGTATGATTCCGATTAGTAGTTACTTGTATATTAGTGCCGCATTATTTTGTATTGGTATTGCGCTGACCATTACCAAAAGAAATGTCATCGTTGTCTTAATGGGTATTGAATTAATGCTCAATGCGGCCAATATCAACTTGGTCGCATTCAGTCAATACGATGAGCGTTTACAAGGACAGTTTTTCTCCTTATTTGTTATCGTGGTCGCTGCTGCTGAAGTTGCCGTAGCACTTGCAATTGTCATTAAGGCCTATCAACATTACCGCACCGCTGATTTGGACAAAATCAGTGAATTAAAAGATTAGAAGTTTAATGCTAAGAGTTGAGGACTTAGTAAAGTTTAGCTCCAGAATTTTTAATCCTTCTTATACGAATACAAATCCAAAGATTTATTTGATTCCAATTCGGAGCGTTAGAACGCTTTCAGCTATTTCACTAACCCTCCGAACATCTATTAAAGATTTACCCCAAACTCAAGCCTGTATTCTGTTCATTGGGTTGAATAAAATCCCAGAGGTTTCCATATAAATCTTCAAAAACAGCCACTCGTCCATAAGGTTCCTCTTTAGGCGGACGCACAAAGTTGATTCCTCGGGCTTGCATTTTTTGATAATCTCTCTCGAAATCATCTGTAAATAAAAATAGGAAAACCCGTCCTCCCGTTTGGTTACCAACACTTTTAGCTTGTTGCTCATTAGCGGCTTTTGCCAACAATAAAGCACATTCTTTTGCGCCAGGCGGTGCCACCACAACCCAGCGTTTTGTTTCCGACAGTTTTGTATCTTCAATCAACCGAAAGTCAAGTTTTTGGGTATAAAACGCAATGGCTTCATCGTAATCTTTGACTACTAAGGCAATTTTGGCAATGTGTTGTCTCATTCAGATTCGTAATTTTTAAGAGAAATAATAATAAATCGCACAAACCACAATCACAATTCCAGCACCAGCAATACGGACATATTTCCAAGGGGTGATGTCTACGGCTTTGGTATAACGCTGTTGATAGGCTTCTTTTCGGGGGATGACTTTCCCGATAATCAACATCAAGGCAACATTTAGTATGAATAAAATAGCCATTACATGAAGAAAGTGGGGATAATCATCTTTCCCTACGACAAAAGGTTTCAGTATAAATTGGCTAATGATGTAAAGGATCACTCCAGAAAATAGGGCAATTCTAGCGGCAATGGCAGGCACATATTTGGTGAAGTATCCAACTAGAATAATCGTTAAGATTGGAATGCTGTAACACCCATTAATTTCTTGCAAATAGCCAAATAAACCGTCAGGAGCATTCGCAATTAGTGGGGCAATACACATAGATAAAATCGCCAAGATGATACCGAAGCCCTTCCCTACCCTAACCAGTTGTTTTTCGGATGCATCTGTATTGAGGTGTGCTTTGTAAATGTCTAAACCAAACAAGGTAACTGAACTATTTAATGCTGAATTAAATGAACTTAATATCGCTCCAAATAGTACGGCGGCAAAAAATCCGAGCAATGAAGCGGGCAATACTTTACTGACTAATAAAGGATAGGCTTCATCAGGATTGGTTAGCGAATTGCCAAACAGGTGAAAGGCAATAATGCCGGGCAGCACTACAATGAGTGGGCCTAATATTTTAATGAAAGCCGCCAGTAATAAGCCAATCTGCCCTTCCTTTAAGTTTTTTGCGCCCAATGCCCGTTGAATAATTGCCTGATTTGTTCCCCAATAAAAAAGTTGAACCAACATCATTCCTGTAAAAATGGTAGAAAAGGGTACTGATGCTTTCGGCCCACCTACCGACTGAAACTTTTCAGGATGACTCTGAAGTAATGTCTCTACACCTGTTAACACATTTCCATCTCCCACCAACATCAAACCCAAAAAAGGAATCATCATCCCGCCAATCAATAAGCCAATGGCATTAATGGTGTCAGATACTGCTACCGCTTTGAGTCCTCCGAATATGGCGTAAATGGAACCAATGATGCCAATGCCCCAAACACTAATCCACAATGCCGTTGTTTCTGAAACATGGAGCAATTTGGGGACTTCAAACATGGTATTAATGGCTAAGGCTCCTGAGTATAACACAATGGGCAATAATACGACTACATAACCACTAAGAAATAAACCAGAAGTGATGGTTTTCGTCAATTTATCGTACCTTCTCTCCAAAAATTCGGGTACAGTCGTTAAGCCTCCTTTGAGGTAGCGAGGCAACAAGACAATGGCAGTTACTACCATGGCAATGGCTGCGAGCGTCTCCCAAGCCATCACTAAAATCCCTTCTTTAAAAGCGGCTCCATTCAGCCCTACAATTTGTTCGGTAGATAAATTGGTCAACAACAGTGAACCGGCAACCACCACTCCTGTTAAGCTTCTTCCTCCTAAAAAATAACCTTCAGATGTATCTTCTGGTGTTTTTCTCGTAGCAATGTACGAGATGATAGCTACTAAACTGGTAAATCCTATGAAAATGATAAACTGCATGATTATTTTTGACGATACGAGGGTTTAAAAAATGTGATTATTTAACATCAGTTCTTTGCTGGAATCGCATGTTTATCCGATGCAAAACGATCAACTTGGTAAGTTAGGTAAACGATTTTTTAATCCCCAAAGATATCCCCGTTCTTAACGAATGATTTAGTTCCTACTCAACGCAGAGATGTATTCTGAAATTGGAATATCAAAGCCAAAGGTGATAAAGAGATTATCCCTCTTGAACTGTTTATTGGTAAAGGGCATTCCCAGGCCACCGTGTAGCGACAATTTATTGAAAAAGGTTAAACCTACGCCAGCGCCAACTAATCCATAGTTAAAACTATCCTCAGATTTTAAATTGGCTAAATTGTAGAGCAAACCTGAGCCATAAACCATTACGTGTAAATCAGAAATGGTAGGCGTTGCGTGTGGACGTACCCAAGCATAATTCTTTCCATAATACTTGTAATTAATTCCTTGTTTGAAGGAATGTGTGTATCCCCAATTCCAAATTTTATACTTAAAGCCTATCTTTTCACTGGCAAAATAGAGGTTATCTAAATTTGTTGGGCTACCTGCCGCATCTGCTGGTCCTAACTGGTTATTGTCCACAAAATAAGCTTGATTTGCCCCAATAGAGAAAAATGGCACTAAATAAACCCCTAAACCTTTATTTCCAATGTCCAAAAAGTTGTCACTCACTGTTGAGATGACCGATTCTACATCAATACTCAAGTACCGATCACCATTGACATTATAGCTAATCAGGGTATGATCTAATAAGTATTGACACACCTCAGCTACAATGTTGTTTTGTGTATGATTTTCCACCTGCTTAATAAATTCATTCATAATGTAACGCAATGAATTATATTGTGCTTGAGTAAGTGTAAAATCAGTAAAATTGGATTTTTTCAGTCCCTTATAAAATGCGCCTACATTCGTCAGACTGGTATCTATGTTGGAAAAGTGCTGCAACTGCTTGGTCACATTGGTTCTCAAAGTGCTAAGTTCTGTTGAGTTTGGATTGACGGCTACAGCTTGTCGGTATACATTATCAGCTAAATACCAACTCATAAACACCTGATTAGTCGTATCCACATCAAATGTGAACTCGCCGCGCAATGAGGTATCTGTCAGTAAAAGGTCATAGGTTAAATCAATTAAGAGATTAAAGCGGTAAAGCACTGAATCTTCTGCTATTTCTAGCTTCATTTGCTTCCCATTTCCTGTTAAACTACCATTAGCTTTTGCTTCTTTGACATACTTATTATCCAAAAAGAACGTATCTTGTTGATTGGTATGCGCTGTTTCAATGAGCTCGTGTAAATAAATCATAAACCCATATACATAGGCAAACTCCGCAAAATCTTCCGTGATATTCTGCATCATGATTTGCGAGTTTTTCCCTGAAACCAGTTCCTCCATCACCTGATACATAAAGTGATATGTGGTGAAATTTCTAAAATCCTTAGTAAAGCTCGCCTTATTGAACGATTTAACAACAATATTGTGAAATACCTGAGTTTCAACTTCTTGTTGTTTCTCTTGGATGACAGATTGTAATACGCTGGTATTAATCGTTCCTTGACTGAAACCCGGAGTTCCTATCGTCAGCATGGGACTTGTTCCTAGTGAATCTTGAGCATAAGCGCTCATAGTGAATAGGCAAATGATTAAGAAGGGTAATGCTTTTTTCATGTTCTATTTTGATTACTTGATGATAGCACTCAAAATAGAAATATTGCCTGTAGGAGTCCAGTATTTATCTGAAAAACTGCTCACCTATTCGCTTTCTTTTTCCAAATTGATACTCCAACCTATCAAAATCCTGATTTTTTTTCATGTTTTTTTCATTGAAAATAAATTGACCTTTTCTCATATTAGAGCCTTATGCCTAAAGATTTATTTCTCAATTGATTATTTGCATAAACAAATTAAAAAGCCAGATTTCAAGTAACTACACTATAGATTTTCATAATAATAGTATTAGACTTTGTTAATATATAATAAGTCTTGATGAGCTCACCATTTTATCTATAACGGTTGTTAAATTTGAGCATGCTCCAATTTCAATTGTACAATTCCAAGATATTCACCATCTAATCGGTTATATTTCGAAAACAGTTGCATTAAACTTTTTACAATAATTGTTTGGTATTCATGAATTATTCCCAACATTTGTACCATCAATTTGAAAGAAATGAACAAGAGAAACAACATCATCACCCTAATTATAGTCATTATTGGTTAGCTATTGTGGGTGGATATTGTTAAAAAATAAATCAACAAAAACCTTCCCGAAACTAAAATTAAGGGAAGGTTTTTTAGTAAGACTCGAATGTTGAGCTTACAGAACTAATAAAGTATGCAAAACCTGCTAGTAAATATTATTCTAATTATTGTAGTCATTATTTCACCCCAAAGGTGAGGCAGGAAGCTATTAATTGAAATTTTGAACCTGTCTCACCAAATGAGACAGGTTTTTTTATACCGAAAACGAGTGAAATTTAGATAGGCTAAGTAGTAAAATGCCTGTTTATGTTTTTTGTCTATAGTTGATTATTCGATTAGGCAAATTCAAAATGAAAATGAAACGCTAAAAGATATCATGGCAAAGTTAAACAAATACAGTTGGCGTGTAACGCAAGATGAAACACAACCAGCAGCTCAAGCGATGCTTCATGCTATTGGTTTAGATGAAGATGATCTAAAGAAAGCGCAAGTAGGCATTGCCTCTACAGGTTATGAAGGTAATCCTTGTAATATGCACCTCAATTTACTGGCGAGTAAGGTGAAAGTGGGCGTAGAACAAGCTGATTTGGTTGGTTTGATATTCAATACTATTGGCGTTAGTGATGGCATCTCGATGGGTACTCCCGGCATGCGTTATTCCCTCCCTTCGCGCGATGTGATTGCTGATTCGATGGAAACCGTTATGAATGCCCAAAACTATGATGCCATGATTACCGTAGTGGGTTGCGACAAAAACATGCCTGGCGCATTAATCGCCATGCTTCGGTTAGATCGCCCTTCCATCCTGATGTTTGGAGGAACCATTGCTTCTGGTTGTCATAATGGCGAAAAGCTGAATATCGTTTCTGCTTTTGAGGCGTGGGGAAAAAAAGTAGCAGGTACTATCGATGAGCAAGAATTTAAGCAAATCGTAAAAAAGGCATGTCCTGGAGCGGGTGCTTGTGGTGGCATGTATACGGCAAATACCATGTCGTCCGCAATTGAGGCACTTGGTTTGGCCTTGCCCTACAATTCTTCAAATCCCGCCATTAGCACTGAAAAAGAATTAGAATGCGAAGCTACAGGAAGAGCCATTCGCACACTTCTCGAAAAGGATTTAAAGCCGTCAGATATCGTGACTAAAAAGTCGTTTGAGAATGCCATTACCGTGGTTACAGCGCTTGGCGGTTCTACCAATGCAGTGCTTCACTTTTTAGCCATTGCCGATGCAGCCAACATTGAGTGGACCTTGGATGACTTCCAACGGATTAGCGATAAAACGCCTTTCTTGGCAGACTTGAAGCCTAGCGGAAAGTATTTAATGGAAGATGTGCATCGAATTGGTGGCATACCAGCCGTCATGAAATATTTACTGGACGAAGGTTTTATTCATGGAGATTGCATGACAATAACTGGTAAAACTGTTGCCGAAAACTTAGCCGATGTACAAGTACTCCCCGATGATCAGGATGTCATTTATCCTGTTTCGAATCCCATTAAAAAGACAGGGCATTTGCAAATCTTATATGGAAACTTAGCCACAGCAGGTAGTGTCGCTAAAATCACAGGAAAAGAAGGCTTGCGATTTGAAGGTACCGCTAAAGTGTTTGATGGCGAATATGCAGCGAATGATGGCATCAGCAGTGGTCATGTAAAGGCTGGTGATGTCGTGGTCATCCGCTATGAAGGGCCGAAAGGCGGTCCAGGTATGCCCGAAATGCTCAAACCTACCGCAGCCATTATGGGGGCTGGTTTGGGTAAAGAGGTAGCACTCATTACCGATGGCCGATTTTCAGGTGGAACGCATGGCTTTGTAGTAGGGCACATTACCCCTGAAGCACAGTTAGGAGGTAACATCGCCCTTGTACAGGATGGTGATAAAATCATCATTGACGCTGAAAAGAACCTCATTGAGTTGGTGATTCCCGAAGAAGAATTGGCTCAACGAAGAGCAGCATGGAAAGCACCAGCATTGAAAACCAAAAGAGGAATGCTACACAAATACGCCAAAACGGTATCGCCCGCATCGCAAGGATGTGTCACCGATAAGTTTTAAAAATACTGCCCATTAATAATGGGCAGTAGTGCCAAGGCATTGCCTTGGCACTTCCATCATTCATTAATCTGACCAATGTAAACAAAAGTTCATCAATCAAATCCCAACAGTTATGACAGTCCTACTGGAAGCGTTAGAATCGAAAGTTACTGCCAAACAGCAAATTACAGGAGCAGAGGCCGTAGTAAAGGCATTACTTGCCGAAGGGGTAGATACCATTTTTGGTTATCCAGGAGGGGCAATTATGCCAGTTTATGATTCGCTGTATCATTATCAAAATCAGCTAAAGCACATCTTATCTCGCCACGAGCAAGGAGCTATACATGCTGCGCAAGGCTTCGCTCGTGCTTCTGGAAATGTGGGTGTTGTGATGGCAACTTCTGGCCCAGGCGCTACCAATCTCGTTACTGGTTTAGCCGATGCAAATATTGATTCTACTCCATTAGTCTGCATTACAGGGCAGGTACCTTCACACCTGTTGGGAACAGATGCATTCCAAGAGACCGATGTTGTTGGCATATCCATGCCTGTTACCAAATGGAATTGTCAAGTTACTAAAGCAGAAGACATCCCTGAAGCACTTGCCAAGGCCTTCTACATCGCCCGATCTGGCCGACCAGGGCCTGTGTTGGTCGATATCACCAAAGATGCACAATTTCAACAGTTGGACTTTGAATACGAGCCCTGTAAAAAAGTAAGGAGTTATGTGCCTAAACCGAAAGCTACTGAATTTTCGTTGGCACATGCGGCTAAGCTCATTAACTCTGCTAAAAAACCTTATGTGTTATTTGGACAGGGAGTCATCTTATCGAATGCTGAAAAAGAGTTTAAAGCATTTATTGAAAAAGCAGGTATTCCTTCTGCTTGGACAATCATGGGGCTTTCTGCCCTGCCTACCGATCATTATTTGAATGTAGGCATGTTGGGCATGCATGGCAATTACGCCCCGAATGTACTTACCCAAGAATGTGACGTATTAATCGCTATTGGAATGCGATTCGATGATCGGGTTACGGGTGATTTGTCTACTTATGCCAAACAAGCCAAAGTGATTCACTTTGAAATTGATCCAGCAGAGATTGACAAAAATGTAAAAACGGAAGTAGCTGTTTTGGGTGATGCCAAGGAATCCTTACAAAATATCTTGCAGCTCATTAAACCCAACTCCCATGAAGCTTGGCTCAACAAATTTCATGAGTTGAATGCCATTGAGTTGGAAAAAATCATTACCCCTGAGCTTAGCCCTCAAAAAACAGGATTAACCATGGGCGAAGTTATCCGAAGGGTGAATGAGCAAACAGGTGGAGAGGCCATTTTGGTCACTGATGTAGGGCAACATCAAATGGTGGCTTGTCGGTATACTCAATTTTCCCAATCAAAAAGTAACATCACTTCTGGCGGCTTGGGAACCATGGGATTCTGTTTGCCCGCAGCTTTAGGAGCAAAGCTTGGCGCACCTGAGCGCGAGGTGGTTGCCGTAGTTGGCGATGGTGGTTTCCAGATGAATATCCAAGAATTGGGAACCATTTTCCAAACGCAAACTAATGTAAAGATCATCATTCTCAATAATCAGTTTTTAGGAATGGTTCGCCAATGGCAAGAGCTCTTCTTCGATCGCAGGTATGCTTCTACTGAACTCATGAATCCAGATTTTTGCACCATTGCCAAAGGCTATGGCATTACTGCTCAGAGCGTAGAAAATAGAACTGAACTAGATCAGGCCGTGCAGGAAATGTTTGCTCACCAAGGTTCTTATTTATTGGAAGTGATGGTGGAAAAAGAAGATAATGTATTCCCTATGGTGCCTACTGGTGCATCTGTGCATCAGATTCGGTTGGAATAGTGCAAGGGTGCTGGGGATTAGGGCGTAAGGTGTTACGCCTGTACGGTGATGCCAAAATATCGTATGGGAAAAATTCTTTTCGTCCTCTCTCAAAATCAGATGTTATAAATAAAAAAAATCAAGTCGCGAAATCATGAGCGAGAAAAAGATTCATACGATATCGATTTTCACCGAAAATCACGTTGGCTTGCTCCAACGAATCACGATTCTATTCACGAGAAGGCAAATCAATATTGAAAGCTTGAATGTATCGGCCTCAGAAGTGAAGGGCATTCATCGCTACACCATTGTGATCAAAGAAACCGAGGAGCATGTGAAAAAGGTGGTGAAGCAAATTGAGAAACTAGTAGAGGTCATCAAATCCTTTTACCATACCGATGAGGAGACCGTTTACTTAGAAATTGCGCTGTATAAGTTACCAATTGATGCCTTAGCAAATGGCTTTCAGATAGAACAATTTGTGCGTGAAAACCAAGCTCATGTGCTCACCATTGAGAAAGATTTTTTCATTTTAGAGAAAACAGGGCATAAAGCTGAAACTCAGGCACTTTTAGAAAAGCTTGAACCTTTTGGCTTACTCGAATTTGTAAGATCAGGCCGTGTGGCTGTGAATAAATCCATGAAAAATGTTTCGGAATACTTGAAAGAGTTGGAACAGAAACATCAAGAAATGGACTCAAAGTAAGTAACGATGAAAAAATAAGTTTCTCATTTATAGTAGATTATTTTGGAGATAATCTAGGAAAAAAAGCACAGGCGCTAGCAGCGCTAGGGCAAGTTTTTTTAACGACGAGTAACTCCAGGGCTGTCCCAGTAGAAATGGGAAATTATTTTTTTATCGTTACTCAATACTGAAAAACAAACATTTTTTAATCCTTCTAAATAAGTATGGATCATCCTTAACTGGACATGTCCAATCAACTAGTGTAAATTCTACCGTTATGGCAAAATTGAAATTCGGCAATGTAGAGGAAAACGTAGTCACTCGTGATGAATTCCCTTTAGCGAAAGCACGAGAAATTATGAAAGATGAGACGATTGCAGTCATCGGTTATGGGGTACAAGGCCCTGGGCAATCACTGAATCTCAAAGACAATGGCTTCAAGGTAATCATCGGACAGCGCAAGAATTCCAAGTCGTGGGACAAAGCCGTGGCTGATGGCTGGGAGCCTGGCGTCAATTTATTTGAAATTGAAGAAGCTTGTGACAAAGCCACTGTAATTCAATATTTATTGTCTGATGCGGGGCAAATTCAGCAATGGGAAACTGTAAAAAAATACTTAACGCCTGGAAAAGCGTTGTATTTTTCTCATGGCTTTGGCATCACTTATAATGACAAAACAGGCATCATTCCTCCAAAAGATGTGGATGTGATTCTAGTGGCTCCTAAAGGATCTGGCACCTCTTTGAGAAGAATGTTTGTTGCAGGAAAAGGCTTAAACTCTAGCTATGCCATCTACCAAGATGCCACAGGAAGAGCATTCGAAAGAGTGGTTGCTTTGGGTATTGGCGTTGGTTCGGGTTACCTATTCGAAACCGATTTCAAAAAAGAAGTATTCTCTGACTTAACTGGCGAAAGAGGGGTATTGATGGGCGCGCTTGCAGGAATCATTGAAGCACAATACAATGTATTGCGTGCTAAAGGGCACTCGCCTTCGGAAGCCTTCAATGAAACGGTTGAAGAATTAACGCAAAGTTTAATGCCACTTGTGGCCGAAAATGGCATGGATTGGATGTATGCCAATACTTCGACTACAGCACAAAGAGGTGCATTAGACTGGAGACATAAATTCCGCGAAGCAACACTTCCTGTATTTGAAGAATTGTATGAAAGCGTTGCTTCTGGTAAAGAAGCTGAAGTAGTTATTAATGCTAACCAACAAACTGACTATCGTGAAAAACTCAATGAAGAGTTGAAAGAGGTTCGCGAATCTGAATTGTGGCAAGCTGGTGCGACTGTACGTCAACTACGCCCTGAAAATCAGCCTGCTAAAAAAGATCTGGAACCTGTTAGCTAACTAAACTTATGGGCGATCCAATGTGATCGCCCTTTTTTCTCCCCTCTTTTTCACAAGATGAAGGCAATCACATTGGAGTATCCTAACGAATAGCGATCAAAAAATGAATACCGTTACTGCTTATTACCCACAACTCTCGGAAATAGAGAAAGCCTACCAACGTCTAAAAGGTGTAGTAGTGAATACGCCACTGCTTGAAAATCATAATCTTTCCGAAAAACTCCAAGCAAACATTTACTTCAAGCGTGAAGATTTGCAAGTTGTCCGATCGTATAAAATTCGAGGAGCGTACAATAAGATGAGCAGCCTTCCTAAAAATGAGCTTCAACAAGGGATTGTCTGTGCCAGTGCTGGAAATCACGCACAAGGTGTTGCATTATCTTGCCGAAAATTAGCCGTAAAAGGCACGATTTTTATGCCTGCTACTACACCCAATCAGAAAGTCATTCAAGTGAAAAACTTTGGGCGCGAGTATGTTGAAGTAGTTTTAGAGGGAGACACCTTTGATGAAGCTTATGATGCTTCCAAAACCTATTGTGAGGAAAAGGGCAGTGTATTCATCCACCCATTTAATGATGAGAAAGTGATTGAAGGACAAGGCACTGTTGCTTCGGAGATCTTAAAAGATTGTCATTTTACGATCGATTACCTCTTTCTACCCATTGGTGGTGGAGGCTTAGCTGCTGGCGTTTCCGCTGTGTTCAAAACCATTAGCCCGCATACTAAAATCATTGGGGTAGAGCCTGCGGGAGCACCTGCCATGAAAAAATCCTTAGCAGAAAATGTGCATATTACGCTTTCTCAGATTGATAAATTTGTAGATGGTGCTGCGGTAAAACGCGTTGGCGACAAAACACTGGCAATCTGTAAAACCAATTTAGATGCAGTTGTCACCGTACATGAAGGGAAAATCTGCCAAACCATGTTGGAGCTTTACAACCGAGATGCCATTGTGGTTGAGCCTGCGGGAGCCTTATCCATTGCGGTACTAGATCAGTTTAAAGAAGAAATCAAAGGAAAAAATGTCGTGTGTGTGGTATCTGGAAGTAATAATGATATCACCCGAATGGAGGAAATTAAGGAACGGGCATTGCTCTACCAAGGGCTAAAACATTATTTTGTTATTCGATTTCCACAGCGTGCAGGAGCACTGAAAGAATTTGTTGCCAACGTTCTTGGCCCTCAGGATGACATCGTTTATTTCGAATATTCCAAAAAGACAAGTAGGGAAAAAGGCCCCGCAGTAGTCGGTATCGAATTAAAAGCTAAAGACGATTTTAAACCACTAATGAGCAGAATGCAAGAACAAGGTTTCTTTGGAGAATACTTAAATGAGCGACCTGTACTATTTGAATTTTTGGTTTGAACTCGTATCTTCTCCGCATGCAAATGCAGCAGGTATTACTTGGTATTGCCATTGGAGATGCTTTTGGCGCTGGTGTCGAATTCCAAGACCGAACTTGGATTCAACAACACGTTGACTTTTCTCGATTTGTAAATGCTCGGCACCAAATCCAAGTTCCTGATCATCAGAAAACACTTTTTACCCAAAACTATCACCCTTGGGAGTATACGGACGATACCGAAATGACCGTTGGCCTCATCAAAGCCCTTCTTTCCAAAAAAGCGTTCAGTCCTGATTTATTAATCGACCATTGGACCCAAGAATATCAGCTCGGAATTACTCAAAAAGGCTATGGCCGCAATGGACATGGTTCGATGCGCTGGGTGTTTAGTGGCGAAAAAAGTATTGAAGAAGTTCGTGCCTTCCAAACTTCCCGCAAGTATCCTGGAAATGCGCCGCCCATGCGTGCTGTTCCACTTGGCTGCTTGCCTGCACCCCTCATTGATGACTATGCCATCATAAATGCGGATGCTACTCATCCCCATCCCATTGCGAGAGCGGCCAGTATTTTAGTTGCAAGGGCCACAGCGTTTTTACTGGTCAAAAAAGGCCAGCCAGCAGATTTGATTGCGTATTGCCAACGATTCATCAAAGAGATTTGTACGGATACTTACGAACTTCTACAAGATATCGCGAAACTCCCCCCTCCTACCCAACTGCAAACACCTCATTACGAAACTCTTTGTGGCCCGCAACCCATCAAATCACCGCGCTTTTTAGCAGGCATTCATGGATTGCCCTCCGATGCCTTACTGACAGGTGGAGCGATACTGTATATCCTAAAACACGCTAAAAGTGCTTTTGAAGCCTTAAAATTATCCATAAACCTCGGTGGAGATGTAGATTCTGTCGCCTCCATTTGTACGGGAATTCTAGCAGGAAAATACGGCTTAGCCTCTTTACCCGACTTTATGCTAGAAAAGGTTGAAGGGAAGGCGATGCTAGTTGAATTAGGTACTAAATTTCAACAATTTGTGTTTGATCAAATCTGATCAGCTAATCTTGTTACATTTTTTATGATTTTATCCATAAACTTAATGCATCTTTCAATCGTTTTTAAGTTATAGAAATAAAATCATAAAAATCATTTCGTCAGATTTTAATTACTGAATTATGAACTCATTCAATGCCTTACCCAATACGACAAAAGTATTACTGATCATAAATATTGCTTTTTTTGCTGTAGCAGCATTATATCCCCAATTAACTGATTTGTTAGCCTTACATCATTTTGAAAGTTCACTATTTAAGCCCCATCAACTTCTCACCCATATTTTCATGCATGGCGGGCTTGCTCACTTATTTTTCAACATGTATGCCTTATTTATGTTTGGGGCAATTTTGGAAAGTCAATTAGGAGCCTTGCGCTTTAACCTGCTTTATTTCTTTTCGGCCATTGGTGCCTTTGTCTTACACATGGGAATTAATTGGTTTCAACTCCAAGCACTTCCTGTAGAAACCTTAAATCTGTTACATACCGAAGGTGCTGAAATTCTAGCAAAAGGCATGAACTATAAGGATGAAGTGCTCGGAAATGCCAATATTCAGTACAATGGCGCTATTGTAGGAGCCTCAGGAGCGTTAATGGGGATTTTGGCAGGATTTGCCATGCTATTCCCAAATGCCAAACTGAGCATCATTTTCATTCCTTTCCAATTGGAAGCAAAATACTTTATGCCCATTTACATGGTTATTGAATTGGTGTTAGGCGTTAGTAGTTTCCAATGGGATAATATCGCGCACTTTGCCCACCTTGGTGGCGCTATCTTTGGTTTTATATTGATGTTGATCTGGATAAAGTCAGGGAAAATTCGGAAAACGGTTCGCTTCCGATAAATCAACGCAACACTCCATCAAACTTTCATCAGTTACTTTATAGAGAACTGCGTCTTTTTCATAGTTTTGCAGCGTAATTGGTTGCCTTCGTCCTTGTCTAGTGAACCTTAGACAAGCGCCTAATGAAAAAAAGACAATGATTTCTGTAGATAATTTAGCCGTATCTTTTAGTGGAACGACCTTATTTAGTGAGGTTTCTTTTGTCATTAATCCGAATGATAAGATTGCCCTCATGGGAAAAAATGGGGCAGGAAAATCGACCATGATGAAGATTGTCGCAGGTGTGCAAAAAGCAACACAGGGACAAGTCAGCGCTCCTAAAGATGCGGTCATTGCCTACCTTCCCCAACACCTATTAACGGAAGACAATTGCACGGTTTTCGAAGAGGCGGCAAAAGCTTTTCAGCATGTATTCGCCATGCGTGATGAAATGGAGCGGCTCAACAAAGCGCTGGAAACGCGCACCGATTATGAAAGTGCCGAGTACATGGGCATCATTGAAAAAGTGTCTGATTTAGGCGAACGCTATTATGCATTAGAAGAGGTCAATTACGATGCAGAAGTTGAAAAAGCTTTGAAAGGATTGGGCTTTAAACAAGAAGATTTCACCCGACAAACCAAGGAGTTCAGCGGTGGGTGGCGCATGCGGATTGAATTAGCGAAAATTCTATTGCAAAAGCCTGATCTCATCTTACTCGATGAGCCGACTAATCACATTGACATTGAATCGGTCATTTGGCTGGAAGATTTTTTAGTGAATAAAGCCAAAGCCGTCATGGTGATTTCTCACGATCGCGCTTTCATTGATAACATTACGAACCGCACCATTGAGGTAACGATGGGACGCATTTATGACTATAAAGCCAACTACTCCCATTACCTCCAGTTACGTGCAGAACGCCGAGCACAACAACTCAAAGCTTATCAAGAACAACAGAAATTTATTGCCGACAATAGAGCCTTCATTGAACGATTTAAGGGCACCTATTCCAAAACCAATCAAGTGGCTTCCCGCGAGCGGATGTTAGAAAAACTGAAAATTATTGAAATTGATGAAGTCGATAACACGGCCCTCAAGTTACGCTTTCCTCCTGCTCCCCGTTCAGGCGATTATCCCGTAAGTGTGAAAGACCTTTCGAAATCGTATGACGAAAAAGTGGTCTTTAAGCAGGCCAACATGTCCATTGCCAGAGGAGAAAAAGTGGCTTTTGTGGGGAGAAATGGCGAAGGAAAATCCACAATGATTAAAGCCATTTTAGGAGAAATTGGCGTGGATGAAGGCGCCTGTCAGTTGGGCCATAATGTGAAAGTAGGTTATTTTGCTCAAAACCAAGCCTCTTTATTAGCTCCTGAACTCACCATTTTCCAAACCGTAGATGAGGTCGCAGAAGGGGAAATCCGTACACAAATCAAAAATATCTTAGGCCAATTCATGTTTAGTGGCGATGACATTGATAAAAAAGTCAGTGTGCTTTCTGGCGGCGAAAAAACCCGATTGGCTATGGTTAAACTGTTACTAGAGCCAGTAAACTTGCTCATTCTCGATGAGCCTACCAACCACCTCGATTTGCGATCGAAAGACGTGCTCAAAGAAGCTTTAAAAACATTTGATGGCACTTTAGTGCTCGTTTCACACGATCGGGATTTCCTTCAGGGACTCGCCCAAAAAGTATTTGAGTTTAAAGATCAGCGCGTCATTGAACACTTCGAAACCATCGATGATTTCTTAGCGCGAAATCGAATTAAGAATATTGCTGAGATTAATCTGATGAATTAGGAATTACACCACTTTTACTAAGCCAAGGCAAAATAAAAGTGCTACAATTTCGGTGACTTGTTGGGTAGCTCCGAGACAGTCGCCTGTGTAGCCATCAATCCATTTTTTAAAGTATCGGGCCAAATACATTGTCATTAAATATACGGGCAAGAGCACAGCATAAATCCATCCAGTTTGAAATAAGACTAAAGCCAGCAATACCCATAGGGCACTAATGAAATAGTTCTTTCTGGTGAGCTTTTTAGCAATTGGTTTGATTTTGCTGCTTGCATCCGCTCTGGAATACGGAAGGGTAAACATCACCGTAACGGCACTAAATCGACTAATCACATGAGCCAATACCATTGCCTGTAAACAATACCATACCTCCACATTTAGCAATTCGATTAATACAACTACTTTTAATAAAAGTAGCACGATCAAGCCAATGGCACCATAAGCCCCCACACGGCTATCTTTCATGATTTCCAAGATTTTCTCCTTCGTCCAGCCGCCACCAAAACCATCACAAACATCGGCAAAGCCATCTTCGTGAAATGCGCCTGTCATCAGAATACTTGTAGCCAAAGATAACAGAATACAAACTGAATTGGGGAAAATGTAATGGTTTGCCCAAACGACCAACGCACTTCCCGTTCCCACAATCCAACCCATCAGCGGAAAATAACGGGTGGCTTTGTTGATGTTTTCCTCCGAATGTTCCAGCCAACTCGGACAGGGAATTCGAGTATAAAACATCAAGGCAGTAAAGAAGATATTGATTTCGTTTTTCACAGCTTATTGATTGCTCACATTTGCACTTTCAAAACTTGCCATTTCATTCATAAAATTAACGGCACTTTGCAAGAGGGGAAAAGCCACGGCACATCCTGTTCCCTCTCCTAACCGCATCCCAAGATTCAGCAGTGGCTTTGCACCCAAAAAGTCCAACATTTTTTTGTGCCCTTGCTCATTACTCTGATGGCAAAAAACCGCATGATTTATGATTTTTTCGTTGAGGTTATGCGCACATAAGAATGCAGCCGTCGCAATGAATCCATCCACCAAAATCAGCATGTTCTTTTCAAAAGCAGCAAGCATGGCTCCACAAATCTGCGCAATTTCAAAACCACCAAAATAATGTAGTGCTTCCCTCCCATTTTTAGGTATGGGATGATTTTGCTGCGCTTGTTTCAAAATGTGGAGCTTATGTTGATGCTGTTCATCAGTTAATCCCGTTCCCCTGCCTACACATTCCTCGATGGGAAGCTGACACAAGGCACTCATCAATAGGCTTGCCGAAGAGGTATTCCCGATTCCCATCTCGCCAAAGGCCATGACATTGCAAGTCGTTTGGGCAATTTTGTCAACAATGTGTGCCGATTTTTTAAAGCATTGTTCGAGTTCCAAATGCGTCATGGCCGGTTGATTCAAAAAGCTTTTGGTACTTTTCTGAATTTTAGCATCAATTAAGTTTTCATTCGGCTCAAAATCCACGTTTACACCCGCATCTACGATTTTAAGGTCAATGCCGTGTTGCCTACAAAACACATTGATGGCTGCGCCCCCAGCCAAAAAATTGAGCACCATTTGCGCTGTGACTTCTGTTGGAAAAGCACTTACACCAGCAGTAGCGATGCCATGATCAGCCGCAAACACGATTAAGGTTGGATTAATGAGTTTTGGCGTTAAGGTATTTTGCACCAAACAAATTTGCGTGGCCAATGCTTCCAGTTGCCCTAATGCGCCTAATGGTTTGGTTTTAAAATCAATTTTATGCTGGATTTGATTGATCATAAATTGGGATGGTTGAGGTGATTGTCCATCGTATGATGGGTATTTATTCGATCGGCAATACTACCTTGGTCTGGTTACAATTCCAAAGTCAATCAAGCTAAAAAAGGGTTGCCTAGTGGACAAACGCCCACCAGACAACCCCATGGGGAAAAGTTTGTTAACCTTTGCGTTTGCCTTTTCTCTTCAACTTCTTACACTCAATCTTCCAAGTAGGGTAAATAAAACTGGTTTCATCGAGCGTTACCCACTCGCCAACCCATTTGAAGCCTTCTTCTGAAATGTCATAAAAGGTTAATCGGTACTTTCCCGCCATCCCATTTGGTGCTTTTTGATCGCGGTATAGAATAATTTTTCCATCCGTCGTTTTGCTTCCTTCCCAAGTGGGTAAAGGATTGGTGGCTGTACTTCCAGCAGAATAATAATGTACGTACCATTTGGCGCTATCCACATGATACTGGCGAATTGAACCAGAATGAATGCCATCAGGCTTTAGCGTTTCATCTTGCACGGCAGTGCCATTCATAATGTATTTGAATCGCCAATACATTGGAGCTGGTTTTTTCCAAGTTCGATCGGCGTTGCGCACTTCTGAAATGCACTCGCATTCGCCAATCATTGGTGCAAAATCCTTGACTTGCTGAGGCGCTTCAGGATTTAGCAGTCCGAATGGATTTTTCTTGGTTGCATCGTAGGGAAAAGCTAACTGTTGGGAATAGCTGAAAGCTGAAAAGCACAGCAAAATTAGTAAACTGGGATAGCGTAAATAGTTGGACATAAGCGTTGATAAAATTTTGTTTAATGTCCAATAATAGGCTTTATCAGGCTTATTTCGCAGCTTTTTGCAGGGAGTGCGGGGAATAGTGCAGGGAAGTGTTAAACTAACTTTAAGGCTTCTTTGATTTGAGGAACGCGACTTGCGGCAATCTTTAGGGAATCTCCTTGTTTTAAACTCACTTGCGGTTCACCTTGGAATTCAAAAGCATCTACTTCTGCTAAATTAACGATGGAATTGCGGTGAATTCTGACAAATCCTTGAGCAGCCAATTCACGCTCCATCGCTTTCATAGATTTTCGGAGCAGAAAAGATTGTCCATTTTTCGTGTGAATGCGCACGCAGTAATCTTCAGATTTTATCCAAACAATTTCCGCCAAGGGAATGGCTTTCATTTTATTCCCAATTTTGACATGAATCAAAGGCGCTCCATCCTGAAATGCTTGATTTTTTAAATCTTGATACAATTGCTTGTACTCCTTCTTTAAACCAGAGAGTTCCACAACTTTCAATTCCAACTCATTTTGATGCAGGTTCAGATGAATCAAGATGATTAAGCCCAAATAGGCACTGGTAAATAAAGCCGCTTTTTGATAGGTATAAAATTGAAGGTATTCGAGGTAATCTTGCCACGTATTGTCTACGCCATCCATTGCCACCTGTAATCCACTAATTAACACGAGGGTGATGACCAACAAACTCCCCACAACTAAGGCATACCTTCCCACTACCTGTAGGTTAAAATGCGCTTGCCTAATCGGGTAGGTTACTACGTAGCGGTAAAGCAACACACTTGTCGTTGCCCAAATCAGCCAGCGCAAACTGTGATTTTTCAGCAACAGCCAATAGCTCACTTCCTCATTCGCCAGTTGAAAACGCGTGATGTAATAATGCTGTTGCGCAGCCTCAAACAAATTGATCAACACAAAACAGCTGATGCCTAAAAGGATTATCCTTGTTGAGCCTTTTATTGAAAACATGCGATGACCATAAATTGATGAATGAGACATATAGCTATCCGAGATTAATTCGCCTTTAATTTCGCTGCATGCTCTTTCAAATAGGCATCAATTTGGGCGGTTTGGGGAATGAGGCACTTTCCATCTTTGGTGAGTACGGCTTCCCATTTCCAATAGCCTGGCACTCGGCCAATGACGGGTTCTTTCCGCTCCCAATACCACAATTGCGCGGGGCGTTGTGGCTTCAACAAAGCGGATTTACCAATGGCGGTGTAATCGTCAACCATCATCCAAAATAAGGGAGGTGTTCCCAAATCAACGGTTTTCTGGAAGGCTTCGGAGGGCTTATTCATCCATGCTGTTAGGGCTGTGTAAGATGCCGCTGCACAGTTGAGTGCTGCTGCGCTAGCCGTTGCAGGATTGGCATAGCCTTCATATACGACACCTTTTACGGGATAATAGCCTTGGGCAATTTCCATTTTTTGTGTTTGAGGATTCCCTTCAAGGGTATGAATCAGGTACTCGGCACCATTCAATACGATTCCATTTTGTACCAAACGCTGCATCGGGCGTTTTTGTGTAGCTTCCCAAGCTTCACGCAATTCGCCTGTAGCAGTTAAATAGTCAATTTCTAGGAGCTTTTTCTGAGCGGGATATAAGGTTAACAGCTTTGCACTTTCCACATCAAAAATCACATCACTCATCCCTTTTGCCTGAATGGGCAGCACTTTCTGGATACGATCACGGCCAATTTTCACCAGTTGCCCATCGCCTTGTGCCAACACTAAAAGCTCACCCCGCTGATTTTCCACAATCGCAGTCACGTGCTTCAACCCGGCTGTCATGATTTTCAACGAGCGTTTTTCGAGGTCTAACACCCTAAAATCCTGATCTGTACCAATAAACAAGCTGCCATACACGCGCAATAAGGCAGAAGGCTTACCCAAACGTGTTCCTTCTGCCAGCAACTCCCAAGAATTGCCGACTGAAGCATATAATTTTTGGTTTTCTGCATCGGCTACAAAAAGCGTTTCCCCAAAGCCAATTTCAAGTGCCGAAACGGTTTTAATTCCGATGGGCAGCTTTTTCTGCTTGATCAATTCGCCTGTAGCGATGGAAAAGCCTTGCAG
>JBMYQA010000043.1:0-29924 GCA_049600855.1 Flammeovirgaceae bacterium
CAACAAACTATGCCGTAAATGTTGCGAATATTGTGATGCAGACCGTCCCCGATACACCGCCCGTCCCCAACAATGCAATTGCACGATGGATGATATACGAGGCGCTTGGCTGCTCATGATTCACTTGTCTAATTAAACAGATGATCTTTTATTCATTTGCAGTTCAAAACTCGGGAAGTTCTTGCGAACTGTAAATAGAGGGAGGTACTCATTTTAGCTAGTGAACGATGCGGTTTATAGAGGGCTTGGGTCGTTTTTTTGCTTATTTGCTTATTTACTCTAGTAGAAACTGGCAATTTTCTTGGCTTTATAGTAAACTTTTGTAACCAACTAAATTTATCCAGCTATGTCTAAAATTTATACGATCCTCATTGCGGACGACCACCCAATTATGGCTCAAGGTCTTGCAGGTATTTTGAATCAGCAGATACATTATAAAGTGGTAGCGATTGCTCGTAATGGTTTACAAGCCTTGGAGTTATATGAACAATGGAAGGCGGATATTGCACTGCTTGATGTAGAGATGCCTCAAATGGACGGGATTAGCCTCAGTGCAAAGTTGTTGGAGATCAAGTCTGAGGTGAAAATTGTATTATTTACTAACCAATTATCGCAACATCATTTGGCTCAAATACGCCTATTGCCCCTCAAAGGGGTGGTTATGAAGCAAAGTGCAGCTACTGAGTTATTGGCTTGTTTAGCGGCCATCACCAAAGGGCGAACCTATTACAGTGATGCACTTTATGATGAATGTGTTCCCACAGCTGCTCAAACCAAAGATTTAAGCGTACTCACTCCTACCGAACTCGAAGTGCTCCGCCTCATTGCTCAGGGCTTTACCACTCGAGAAATTGCTGAAAATACCAATCGGAGTCATCGCACCATTGAGAATCACCGTACAAACATCCGCGAGAAGCTCGATATTCACGGCTCGAATGGCATGTTACATTTCCTCATGAAATATCGTGGCCAACTTCGCTAATCTGGAGTATTAAATGCTTTAAACACAGGTGCGTCTCGCCCATTTACCTACATACTTCATTCATTTTAAACTGATTACGTGATGGCACGTATTTACATCTCTCTTGATGTATGGCAAGTTTGTACTCAAAGTAGTTGTTTACCAAAATTGAAATGCTATGAGTGCAAATGCCAAATGGTTCAAACAAATCAACGATCAAGATCACAGTGTGGCGACAGTTCGTAACTTTATCCACCAAATTCAAGTTCCTGTAACGAAGGAGACGATTCGCAAATCACTCACTGAAAATCCCGATTATCCTAGTCTAGCTTCATTGAGTGATTCACTAACAGAATGGAGAATTGAAAATTTAGCTGTTCGTTTTGATAAAACAGCCGAGGAGCTTGGGGAAGCCATTTTACCCGCTATTGCCCACCTCCAATCGGATGGTAAAGACCAATACGTAACGATTACATCGTTTGAAAACCTACGTGTTAAATACGTTCATGCGGAAAATGGCTGGGTGCATGAACCCTTTGATCAGTTTAAAGAGAAATGGTCGGGTGTATTGCTTATGGCAGATCCTAAACCCACCTCTGGTGAGCGCCACTATAAGAAAAAACGGCAAGATGAGATGTTGAGCAATTTGCGTTTGCCTGTATTTATAACAAGCCTATTGCTCATCGTAGGTTTAGCAGTGGCTATGGGGGCATTTACTTTTCCAGCCTTTTGGCAATGGGCACCTTGGCTTTTATTAAAAGGTGCAGGTATCGTTATCAGTATATTGCTACTCATTCAGTCTATTGATAAAGACAATCCATTCATTGCTAAATTGTGTAACCAAAGCGAAAAAACCAGTTGTAAGAACGTGCTTGCTTCGCCTGCCTCCACCATTTTTGGATCATTGAGCATGTCTGAGATTGGTAGCTTCTACTTTGCTGGGGGCTTTCTTACGCTGGTTTTTTCGCTTTCCACTTCACTCGTTCATGAAATACTCTGGCTATTAATTGGACTTAACCTACTGGCATTGCCTTATACCATTTTCTCGATTTATTATCAAGCAAAAGTGGTGAAACAGTGGTGTCCGCTATGTTTGGGGGTGCAGGCAATTCTTTGGTTAGAGTTTTTTGCAGGGATGTTGTTCTGGAATGAAGAGCTTAGCTTCTCCAACAGCTTGCCGTTTTACGCCATTGTATCTTGGGGCTTCCTGATTCCGCTCTTAGTTTGGATGGTTTTTGGAAGAGAGTTTGGACTTAGCAAGCAATTAGCAACACTGAACAAAGAGCTTACTCGCATGAAGCGCAGACCTGTATTCTTTAAAGAAGCCTTAAAAGATGGCAAAGATGTGAACCTTGAACCTTTATCACAAGAAGTGATTTTAGGAAATAATGATGCAGAAACTACGCTCACTATTTTTACAGATCCTTTTTGCGGTGCTTGTGAAGCAGCGCATAAGGATATTGACGATCTATTAGCTACTTCTGCGGATGCTGTAAAGGTACAGATTAGATTTCATGGTATGCCCCAATTTGACCTTGACAAGCGTATAGATGAAATCCGCCATCAATTTAAAGAGGCGGATGAGGATACCAAAAAAATGCTGATAGATAGTTATGGTAAAACTGAAGGTGATTGGCGAAAAGTATTAGTAGATGATTTAGCCTCAAAGCGTCAACGAAATTATGTCGCACAAACCATTTTGGCACTAGCAGCAGCAGGGAAAATTGAATTGGCCGAACGGGCAATGAGCGATTGGTATAGTCGAAAAGATAAACAACTAGAATCGGTTGAAAGTTGGATGCGAAAATACCCTGTAAGTCAACAAGAAGTTGATGCGATGGCTAAGGCTTTGGATGAACACGCTGAATGGGCCAAAACTAGTCAGTTAATGGGAACCCCTACACTTTTCTTAAACGGTAAGGAGTTTAACCGTTCATTGCTTCAAATTGGCGATGTAAAATATTATGCCCGTGCTATGGAAGAAGAAGAAGGTACAGGCACTCAGCAAGAGGAAGCAATAGACTTGGATAGTGAAGAACTAAACCATATTGAGTTTGCGATTCTCTAAAAACAACTTATAGCATGTTATCCCTGCCTTCATTTTAGGTAGGGATTTTTCCAAACACAAAAATGAGCAAGCTATGGCAACAGAGCATACCTTAACAGATAGCCTTACTAAAGACTTGGATGTAAAAAAAAATGGCACAGAAGCACAGGAAAAGCCAGTACGTAAGCTAAAAGAAGAAGACATTAATATTCGTAGTGATGATGTAAAAGAGGTATTAGGTAAAGCACCACCTTGGCTTATTCGATTTGGCATTTTATTGATTTTTATTGTTGTGGGTATTGTATTACTGATTGCTTATGTCATAAAATATCCTGATACTGTTGAAACTCAGGTAACCATCGTAACCAAACGTCTACCTGTGAGTGTGAAAAGTGCTAGAGGTGGACAAATTGACCAATTCTTCGTTGAAGACGGACAGCTTGTTGAAAGTGGTACGCACCTATTGGCTATTGATGATAAAGCGCGTTATCAAGATATGATGACCCTGAAAAAGGCGCTCATTCCCTTTCGTAAAACTTTATTTAATGAGGATCGGGTAATGGCCATGCCTGTGGATTTTAATTTGCAGTTAGGAAGTGCAAAAGACTCATATGTGCAATTTATCAAACGTTATCAAGAGTATTTTGAGTTTCTGAAAAAACGCGAACTTACTGAAAAGCAGATTGCACAATTCAAACAGCAGATTGCCACAGAACAAGCCATGCAACAAATTTTTGTGGAGAAAAAAGAGTTGCAAGTAGAAACCTTTGATCTGACAAAAAAGAATTATGAGGATAATAAAAAGCTGTTTGAACAAGATGTTATTTCTGAAATCGACTTCGAAAATGCTAAGAAAAACTTACTCTCAGGAAAACTCAATATCACAGGACTAAAAGAGCAAGAGCTAAAACAAGGGCAGCAGATTCAGAGCCTGGAAGAGCGCATTAGCAATACCTTGCAACGAGATATGGAAGAGCATTTTCGAAAGTTAGAACAGCTCAAAACCGTAACCATGCGCATGGAAGAGCAGATTGATCGCTGGGAATCGGAATATGTACTCACTGCTCCGATTGATGGAAAAGTAGCATTTTATAAGTATTGGTCTGAAAATCAAGATGTTAAAAGCGGTGATGAAGTATTAATGGTTTTACCTGAATCAGACGAAATATTTGCCTTTGCCTATTTGGATGCCAAAAGTGCGGGCAAAGTAGCTATAGGGCAATATGTTAAGATTGAGCTTCAAGCTTTTCCCTCAAAAGAGTTTGGAAATATTTTCGGCATCATTGAATATCGATCAGTCATTGCTAAAGATGACAAATACTTTCTTCGGCTTCGTTTGCCCAATGGCTTAAAAACCAATTATGGCAATACATTAGAATTTACTCAAGAGATGAAGGGTGACGGTAAAATTGTCACGGAAGATTTACGCCTTATTCAACGCTTTATACACGATATGAATGGCATGTTAGCCAAAGTGCAATAACCTGTAGATTGAATATTTGTTGAAATCAACCAACCGTTCTCCCCCATATTCAGGAGTAGGAGAACGGTTCTAGCCGCTAATCTTTTGTTCTAGGGGAATGAAAAGTGCGATAAGAAAATCTGTGTGAGAGGTTTCGTACTTTGTAACAAAAGTTATTTAACACCTTGCTGCCAGCGTAAATCTGAAGATTTACTTGATTTCTGTTCGTGGAGGACATTTTACTAACTCTACGAACAGCACGGAGGATTCAAGGCTCAGAAGCCTTGAATAGCAGATTTAATTGAAACCATCGGGTAGAGTACACAAATGCACCCTGTTTAGCTTTTTACTGCCTCATCTGCAAGAGAAACAGGGAGTTTCACAAAGAAGGTACTCCCTTTTCCCCAAGTACTCTCTACCCAAACTCGCCCCCCCATACACCGACTGAACTCTTTAATCATGGCTAAGCCAAGCCCTGTACTGCGTTTGCCTCTAGTATCTCGTTGGCTTTTATGCGGATTAATGCCTTCAAAAATTTGACTGATGGCGTTAGGAGGAATTCCCATACCTGTATCAATGACCTTTAGCAGAATTTCATCCTCTTCTTCCAAATGAGCTTGTACCACTACTTTGCCTTGTGCTTTGGTAAACTTTACGGCATTGGCCAACAGGTTTCTAATAATAAATTGTAACATGTGTGGGTCAGTATGTATAAATAGCTCTTGATCTAGCGCTGAGGTCAAATAAATGGATTTTCCTTTGGCTGAAACAGCTGTAAGCTCCAAGCTTTGCTGAATAAACGCTGTTAAATTGATCCATTCTGCTTTATAGGTAATGGCTTGCTGCTCATGTAATGCCCATGCTAACAACCCATTAGTCAATTGCTTCACTGAACGAAATTCAGCTTCAATTCCATTGATTAACTGTAGCAATTCCTCTTTGCCGAAGCTTTCTTGCCCCATTTCTTTAATCAAACTCAACGTACCGTGAAAAGAAGATAATGGAGACTGCAAATCATGTGCAATAATAGCCATTAGCCGCTCTTTTGTCAGATTACTTTCTTTTAATTGCTGATTCGCTTCTCGCAATTTACGATTCGATTCGGCTAGTTTCAATACCGCGTTGATTCTCGCTAATAACTCTACCTTTTCAAAAGGTTTACGCACAAAGTCAACCGCACCTGCATTTAAAGCCATAGCCAAGTGTTTGGCACTCATCATAATTCCCGAGGCGAAAATCACAGGTATATGTGTTGTTTTAGGATTGGCTTTCAAATGTTGTAATGCTGTTATCCCATCCATTTTAGGCATTTGCCAATCCATTAAAATCACATCGGGAAGGCGCTCTTCTGCTAAACGACAGCCAATTTCGCCATTTGGAGCGCGAATAATGGTACAGTTATCATCTTTAAGTATTTGTCTGAGATCGGCTAAATAACTGGCTTCATCATCTACTACTAATAAATTGTACATCTTTATGTTGAGTTGTCTGAGTGATTAATCCATTCCTTCAAAAGCTTATACAAAAGTTAAATGTTACTATAAAAAATAACAACGGCTTGTAAGGTATTTGACCAAACTAAGATGATAATACGTATTAACACGTATTTATAGGCAAAATATGTTTCTTACCTTTATAAAAGTAAACTAAAACATACTTAAATGGTACATTGTTTTAGTGAAGCTACTCAAAAACATGCTCAAACTTTCTGATGATGAATTATACAATCCTACATGCAGATGACCATCCCATTATCCGTGCAGGGCTTGCAGCCGTTATTGGTCGCTTACCCAATTATGAGGTAATTGAACAGGTTTCTAATGGTAAACAAGCGCTATACAAAGCAACTTCCCTCAAGCCAGATATACTCATTTTAGATATTGACATGCCAAAAATGAATGGGATTACTGTTGCTAAAAAGCTTTTTGAAGAACAACATTCTCTCCAAATCATCTTATTGTCTAACATGCTTTCTGACGAGATTGTACAAACGGGGCGGATGTATGGCGTGAAGGGTTTTTTATCAAAAAGTTCAGCTCTTGATGAAATGGCTAATTGTTTAACACACCTCAATAATGATATGGAATACATCAGCAACGATTGTAGGAAGTTATTATCCAGAAAAAACACCAACCAACAAGTAATACCGCAACTTGAAAATCACCTACAAGTCTTGTCCAATCGTGAGCGAGAAGTCTTGATGCTCGTTTGTAAGGGACATTCGAGCAAAGGTATCGCCAAACTTCTCAATATCAGTGATCGTACCGCTGAAAAACATCGTCAAAATATCTGTAGAAAATTAGCCTTAGCAAATTCTAAAAATAGCTTGCTCAACTTTGTTGTAAAGCACAAAGATTATTTGGTACAAGAATTAGCTGGCTTGAGTTAAGCAGGTAAACAAAATGGATGTGGTGTTTTAGCTTATAACAATTTTTCTTCATGAATTTGTACGGGGAGCGCTAGCTTAAATACACTACCCTGTCCTAACTCGCTTTGTGCTGATAATTGCCCACCTAATTGTTGGGCAAATTCTTTGGATACCATTAAGCCTAACCCCGTTCCTTTTTGCCCAGTGGCATCGTTAGTCCGCACGCCCAAGCTTTGTTCATCTGAAAGCAAGCGTTCCAGCTTTTCTGGAGGAATTCCTAAACCTTCATCTCGTATTTCAAAGCCTAATAGCCCTTCCTGAAGCTCCACCTTTACCTGAACCTTTCCTCCATCAGGACTAAACTTGATGGCATTACTCAACAAGTTTCGCAATATTAGTTGCAACATATTCAAGTCGGTTGCTATGGTTGGCAAGTCAGGCACAATCACTTCAAGCTCAATACTCCGATTTTTAGCCGTGGGGCAAAGCAAGTTGCAAACTTCTTGTACACATGGTTTGATGGCAGTAGGCTTTGGCAGGTATTGGATAGCATCTTGTTGGCTCATGGCCCAATAGAGTAAATTTTGCATCAGAGCTGATACCGTATTAAACTCACCTTCCAAATTATACAACTGTTTGATCAGTTCTTCTTTGGGTAGCCCTTCTTCGCCCAATATGCGAATCAGGTTCACCGCCCCTTGGAACGTATCTAATGGGGCATTCAGATCGTGCGCAATGATGGAAAACAAACGCTCTTTGCTTTGGTTACTCTGCTTTAAAGCCTGTTCCGATATGGCTAAAGCTTGATTTTTAGCCTCTACCTCCATATTGTACTCGGCAATGAGGGCATTAGCTTGCTTTTGCTTTTGCCGACCACGGAAAAAAGTGAAAGCCAGCGCAGAAAGCAGTAATGCTCCACCAAGCAGGGAGTAATTTAAAATTCGTTGTTGCCTAATTTGAGCTTGTTGTTTGGCTTCTTGTTCTTTAAGTAGGGCGATTTCCTGTTCTTTCTTTTCCGTTTGGTATTTAGTTTCGAGTTCGGTGATCGTTTTGTTTTTTGTTTCATTAAAAAGCGAATCTTTCAACGCTTCGAAACGCACTTGCGTTTGATATGCCTGTTCAAATTGCCCAACTCTAGCATAACTCGTAGCCAATTCTCCCAATAATGCCATTTCTATTTTGGGTGCTTGTAAGGCTTTGCTCTCTGCTAAGGTAGTGTGCAATAATTGAATAGCTTCGACATATTGCGCTTGAGCACCCAAACTCACGGCTATATTCTGATTAATAATGCAACGCCCCATGTCTGGTCGATCACCAACAAGGCTATGTAATAAGGTTTTTGCTTCTTTTAAATAATGAAGCGCTAAGGAATGTTGCCCTGAAATATTACTTAACTCTCCTAAATTACATAATAAGGCGATTCTGTAGCCATGCTTTGGAGGAACAAGCTCAAGTCCTTTCTGAAAATAAGCCAATGCAGAATCATACAGTTCCAGGTTACGGTAAGCCGTACCAATATTATTAAGTGCTCTAATTTGGGAAAAAGTATCGCCTTGTACTTGGTAAATCTTAAACGATTGCAAAAAATAAGCTTTTGCCTGTTCACCCTCCTGTAACGCTTCATAAATATTACCGATGCGTGAATAAAAAACTGCTTTCTGGCGTGGTTTATTAGCCAGTGACAACCCATAAAACGCGGCTTGCATGGCTTGGTCGTATTGACTAGCATTGTACAAATCTGTGCTCAGCCAATTATAGATGGTAAATTGAACAGGGAGGTACACTTGTGCCTGAGGCGTATTGACCAATAGCGAATCGAAGGGCAATGCCCATGGCGGCTTTCTATTTTGCAAAGTTTGATGGATGGAATTCAAGAGACGCAAACTTTGCTTGCGGCTCGAAGAGTCTGCCCATTGTATGTTTGGCAATAAGGCTGCGATGTCCTTATCAAAGGCCTGTTTTTGATGGGTATGAATAGCGAGTAAGCTCTGAGCTGCTTGAAAGGCCACCTGTTGTTGTTTATTTTCGATTGTGGTGATGGATTGTAGCACCTCCGCTTGCTTCGCAATACGATTTAGCCTGCGACAAGCCTCCGCCAACAATAGCTTTTGAGCGGTGTTTTGCTCAGCATACTCAAAATGCTGCAGTGCCCAATTCAGGTAAATATCTCCCGAATCACGCTGGTAGTGCTTGATGGCTCGCTTACAAGCCCAAGTTAGGGAATCAAACGCTGTGGCTTGCCCAAAAACAGACGAGCACATAAAAAAATAGTAGACAACAAAAAGCCTCATCATACTGAAAAACAGGTTTTTACAATAGAATAATATACTGTTTTTATCAGATTTTTACAAGACTTTGCTCGACAGAATTTTGTACAGACTTATCCGTTTTTAGCAAAAAACCACCGGCCTTGAGGAAGGCTGGTGGTTTATAAAAGTACGAAGGTAAAGATTAGCTACAAGGCAAATCGTCACAAGGCATTATCTAAAATAGAAAGCACCATACACACGGCTATCAGTCTCACAACGATAGGCATCCCAATATCCACCACCACAACAGCTTCTTCTTACTCGGCCTGCATGTATAAACTCTCCATTATCACAACTTCGACATGAGGCTTCAGCTATTGATTTGATAACAGTACATGTCTCAGGCTCTCTATTAGAACAAGAGCCTGGAAAGTTAGAGCTTTGACGTAAAGCAATATATAGACAACTAATATTAGTAATTGGATTACCACCTAATACATTTAATTCCTTGCGAGATAGCTTTTTGTCTTTAAATTTTTCCATTTCATTAAGTTTTAAGATTAAACATTTACTATGGCCAAGGATCTCTATCAGGGCTAGGTAGGTCTGGACACGTACTGTTAACATATTTGCAAAGAATACATTGAGAACCCCAGCCACATCCTACAAAACTAACCCCTATCAAAATTCGACCATTCCAATTAGATGGACAAAGATCACAGTCAACACGATTTCTTTGCCTATTATAGACAGCACAATTAGTTGAGCCAGGAGGAAAAAGGCATCCACCAGTCCAACCAGAGCCGCCTCCATTGATATGCTTAGACTCACTTACGTTCAGCCTCTTGTTTTCAAATTTTTTAAGTTGATTCATTTCATTAAGTTTTAAGATTAAACATAAATTTTACTGGTCTCCTACCCCAATAGTTTTATGTTTAGTGGTGGTTTGTCGCTTTGGTATTGGCTAGTGTATAATGGCCTACCTCTAATTAACTATATAGTAAAAAGGAATTAACCCATACAATTTGCTGTACTGCAACATGAAGTATCTGTAACATACTTACACTTTGTACAGTTTGATCCCCAACCACATTTGGAAAAGTTAATGCCTGCTAATACCATATTATGATTGTAAGGGTATTTACTTGGGCACCCACATGAATGTCCTCCTGTCATAGTATAAGTAGCAGTTGCACAGTGTGTCCCTCCTCCTGCAAAACCACATTGCCCACCTAACCCACTAGTGCCACCACCATTGATATGCTTAGACTCCCTTACGTTCATCCTCTTGTTTTCAAATTTTTCAAGTCTTTTCATTTCATTAAGTTTTAAGATTAAACATAAATTTTACTGGTCTCCTACCCCAATAATTTTATGTTTAGTGGTGGTTTGCTGCTTTGGTATTGGATAGAGTATAATGGCATCCCCTTTTTTTGCAAGCATCGGCATAAGCTGCCGATGCTTGGGTTTTTGGTCTTAATTTTTAGCTTTTTCCTGTAGCTGGAGCATCACTTCTTCTATGGCCTTGAGGCGGGCTGCTTGTGCTGCCAATTGGGCTTGCAGTGCCTGCTTCTCTGCCTGTAATGCTTTGCTTTGTTTGTGGAGTTGGATGGTATACAACGTGAGTTCCTCTACCTTTTCTAGTAGTTTGATGTTCATTGCACCGAGCCCCACTCCTTCGCTTTCTTCAATTTCTGCGGCTGAAGGGATATTGGGCAAATGCTTATGCTGGGTAATGTAGTGATCTAATTCTTCCAAAGGAATCAAGTGATAGTCTTTGGCAAATACATAATCAGGCCAGTACTCAGAGGGCTGAATGTGTACTTCCTCGGCCAAGATGTTGCCGTCTATGGCTACTAAATAGCCATTGGGCAAGTTGGATGTTCCAACGGTGATGGTACTAAAATCGCCAGCCGTTCCCCCTCCGCCAGAGGCTGCTGAGGTACTGGCACTGGTAGAAGCCTGTGAGGATACATTACCAGCTGCGTCACGAGCCTGAACTTTCAACGTGTAACTGGTAGATGCACTCAAGCCTGTAAAGTTGTATGAAGTGCCTGAAACATTATTAGCAACCTGTGTGCTTCCACGATATAGATCGTAACCTGTAACACCTACATTATCTGTAGAGGCTGTCCACGAGAGCGTAATGCTGCTTTCGGTGATATTACTGGTGCTTAAACCTGTAGGGGCAGATGGCGCTTGGGTATCTCCCCCACCACCACCTGTGGTAATAATGAGTTTTGGATTACCTCCCCCTTCTTTTGAGAGGAACTTCACTTCCGAATTAGTTGGGTTTTTCATAACAATCGATAGTACTCCACCTTGATTTGCTTGAACCAAACTAGTGACATCCCAGAAAAACTCTTGCCCCCCTCCTGACACACTTTGTGTTGCCACAGCACTTCCTGTACTGCCAGGGTGGTTATTATGGGTTAAAGTTCCCTCAGACCAATTATCAGAGGCTGCTCGGTAAGCAGAAATATCGCCACTACCTCCATTATTATTGTCTGTGCGTAGGCGTAATTGAGCAGTAGAAGTTCCTGAAATACCACTTAAGTCAAATTTCAGGAAATATAATTTATGATCATTATCCCGAACCTTCATGGTAGAACTAGAACCGTAGTTTACTGTTGCATTATTTTCATTTGCCATGGCATCATCCGTAGGGCTTAGCTCCGTTTGTGCTTGGCTAACAAGTGGTGTTAACACCATTATGAATGCGAAAAAAGATATGGCTATGCGTTTCATAATCGTAAAGAGGTTTAAATGAAATTTGAATAAAGAAAGGGGCTATTTGGTTTTGTACACCCGTTGGCTGATGGCCTGATCGCCTTTTTGGATGAGTACAATGTACAAGCCATGTTCCCAGTCTGAGCCATCAAGTGTGAATTGGTATTCTCCTGCCAACTTCTCCTGTGCCCTAAGCGGGCTCGCTACCAATTTGCCCATCAGATCATACACCTGAATGCTCACCTCGGTATCTTGTTCTAAGACATAGGAAACACTGAATTTGGATGTGAAGGGGTTGGGGGAAACCATCGTTTCAATGGTGTTTTGCAAGTCATCTATTGCTCCAGTAGGAATTGATGCAGACGAATCGGCATACCGTCCACTAGGGGGATTCCAAAGGCTAGGTGAACATGCATTAGCATCAAGTATAATAATTACTAAATCACCAACTATTGAGAGTTTTCCTTGCAATGCTGTTGAAGCAGCCAATTTTAGGTATGGTGTCGCAGCCTGATCTATACATGGACCATCTAAACAAGTGACTACATATTCTCCAGCACCATCAAAGGCAATGCCACAGCCACCTCCTTCTTCATTTAGTCTGTTCAGTTTGACGGGAATATCTCGCCAGCTAAGATCTTCAAAGCCTGGCATATCCTCTGCACAATCTAAAGAAATAGGTAGCCCATTAGAATAAGTCGTCACCATTTGACCTACCTGAAATTGTGGCATAAGGTTATAGTCTGGTCTAGAATGTACTAGCATACCACTTTTTTTGCTTCTCACTACAAAATCATAATTGCCATCCTCCTTTTCAATCAACATTGGTACAGGAACATCATCTTCTTCTAAACAGATTACTTGCCAATCGCTTAGGCTCGGATTGCGATAACGAAAGCAGTTTGGAGACTGCTCAGGCAACTCACAACGAGGGATACAACCTGAGGCATTCGCTACCACATCCAGCAATACTGTATTTTTTGTCACATCGGGTAGCTCTTGTCCATCTGGTATAAATTGAGAATAGACAATGCCCCCATCTGCATCAATAATACGAAGGTCTCTACCATCTACCAAGGTGCTCGAAGAAGTACAATCCACACCTGGATCTTGATCGCCCCCAAGGTTAAACTCTTCTAAAATAAACTTTGCTTCATTGTAATTAGTCACCACTCTCCCATTAGCAAGTTGAATGATATTCACACAATTGCCAGCAATTTGAATACCATTGATTCGCAATGATTCTCGATCAAAAGTTGGACTGTAATGGTAATAAGTATAGTAGCCAACAATCTGGCCTGGTTTGTTGTTTTCATGTTCAGATTCATTAGGCCAACAATTATGTAATGCTCCACGCGCACAATCACTTCCTACTCGTTTTGTTTTCCAAGAATACTCGGTACAGCTCGTACTCACACTTTTTCGGGTAGGACAGATAATTAACTGCGATGGTGCTTTGGCAGTCACCACAATTTCGTCCGTACAACCTGCTAAGGGTTCAATTTCCCAGAGATCTTGTGATTGTTTGGCAGTCACAAGCAACGGCATGCAATACAAGAGCCAGCATAAAGCCAGCCAGCTCTTCCAAGGAACTGTTTTGGAATTATTTTTCATAAATCATATTATTTTAAGCGAAGAAAGTATTGGATTCACAGGTAAAAATTAGCTGAGGTGCTTCTTCGGTTTTATTTTGTAAACAGGTGTTTTACAATCATCCACTGTGTTGTTTGAAGTGCTTTTGGCTTGGTCTAAGAGGTGTAATAAAAATTGGAAGCTGGATTGATCACAACGATCTAAAGCATTTAACATGGCTGTTTTCCAAGTTTGTATACCTTTTGTGTATGGTTCTACAGCCTCCAATAACGCATAAACAGCGGTGTAATCATACACTTCAAGTTCCTTAAACTTTGGTAGCAATGGGTTTAACTGCACGGCTTCAAGGGCTGATAGGCGAAATTTTACTGCCTGCGTAGTGGTGGGTGCTTCTTTTTTAGTAAGCTTAGGAAGTGTGAACCAAAAGGTCGTCTCGTCATTCATTGAATCGACACCAATAGTACCGTCTTGGGCAGTAATGACTTGTTTACAAAAATAAAGCCCTAAGCCTGTGCCACCTCGCCGATTCTTCAATTGACTGTACGGTTTGAATAAGCTGTTCTTCTCATTTTCAGTTAAGGTTTGGCCATGATTTACAACCCCCACCCAAACTGTGTCCTTGCGTTCCTCCATAAGAACGTTGATGTCTTTTCCTTCCGCTGAAAACTTGATGGCATTGGTCAATAAGTTTGTGAGTACTCGAAAGACTAAGCCTTCATCACACATAACGAACAAGGCTATTTTGTTCACTATATTCACCCTTAGTTCCCGCTCATCTAGCAGGAACTGTACTTGTTCTACAGCCTTGTTTATGAGTATATGTAAATACAACGGCTTTAATACAACAGCTACACCTTGTTTATCCTTTTTTTGAATAGCCATAGCCTGTTGGATCAAGGATAGCATTTGTTGAGCCGTTTGCTTCAAGGTAGGCTCAGCAACTTGCTGACAAATTCTATGGAGGGGAGTCTGCAGATCATGTAGCAGTAAAAATGTCTGCTCTTGCTTCCAGTTTATTAACTTCTGAAGATGTTCATACGCTGTTTGCAATTGTCGAACTTGAGCATGAGCTAATGAAGTTTCTCGCAATAAGTTTGGTAATGTACCCATCGCTTTGGTTAGTTTTGAGTTCCTTTTATTGTTTGGTAACAAGTCGTATTGTCGAATTATCCATTCTTCATTCAATCAACTATACTTCAAAGCTCGCCATCATGTAAAGAAATGTAAATAGGTACTGGTACTTAGCTGACTACTTACTTACAAAAAAACAGTAATACATTTTGCTATGTTTATATAATAGGCAAGTTCAATATCAAAACAAAAAGAGGCATACTATACGATGAGTCTCGACTTTAATGCCAATTACGACACTGTATATTACAGATACAGGCTTTCTTCTTATAAACAGCCAACTAAACTGATGATTATGCACTCAATATTAAAAGTGCTGTTTTATCAAGTTATTCTCCATATCACAATGTGGTGGAGCAAGCTTATCCACATATTCTATGTTTAACAGGATTACACGACCAAAAAACGCCTTATTGGGAAGCCCTCAAATGGATTGCTAAAATACGAGAAGCTAACCAATCAAATAACCATGTCATACTCCATATCAACAAAGACACAGGGCATGGGACTACAGGACGTTATACAACCATGAACGAATTCATAAAAATCCTTGATTTCATTTTTCGAATATGCGCTCTTGCCAAGCTTGAGGGATGCTGATACCCTCATTCAGTACACGAACTTTTGCCATCCCTTCGGGCATTTCTACTACCTTGATTTCTACTTCCGTACCTTCCTTAGCAAACTTCTGCGCATTGCTCAACAGGTTGTGTAATATGCGGATGACTAACTATGCATCAGTACTAACAAACAGGCTAGTACGAATTTTGCGTTTCCCGATTCCTGTGAGCATAATCGCTTCCCGAATAAACTCCTGCAAGGTCAATTCTTCTCGTACCTTTTATTACTTTTATAAATGGGCGAAAAGTCGTATATTTTAGATATACTTACGTACTTACAGCCCATTTTTGTGGTTTTGAGATTTTTACTTTAAGATTGGTTTGCTGAAGGCTTAAATTCCCGTGAAATTGCAGAAACTACTTGTCGGAGTGTCCGAACCATTGAAAAACATCGTACGAACATCAGTGAAAAATTAGGTTTGCGAGGCAATAAAGGCTTACTGCATTTTATGATGGAATACCGAAATCAAAATCACGTAGACGATTGATCTATGCCAATGCTATTAGTTAACAATTTAACATGAAAAACCAAACAACTACAATTTCGAAAACTTGGACGGTTGTTCATGCAGATGACCATGAGCTTACGCGTTTGGGGTTGGTAGCCTTCATCAATCGGTTGCCTCACTTTCAGCTGGTAGGAGATGCAGCTGATGGTCGGGAAGCTTGGCGGCTCATCCGAACACAAAAGCCCGATATTGCCTTACTTGATGTTGATATGCCCCATCTCAGTGGTATCGAGATTGCACGATTAGTGATGAAAGAGCAACTTTCTACCCAAATTGTGCTGCTTTCGGCCTTTCTAAATAAAGAAGTATTTCAAGAAGGTGTTTTACTTGGTATTAATGCTTTTATTCCTAAAAAAATGGCCGTGCAGGAAATTGAAGCCTGCCTAAAAGCCCTCCGAATGGGTAAGCGCTATCTAAGTAAAGTTTGCTTTGAAGGATTAAAAAATCAATCTGATCAAGTTGATGCCTACCAACAGAACCAACCGATTTTTTCGTTGCTTACGCCAAAAGAGTTGGCAGTATTAACATTGATTGCTCAACACTTACCTACCCAAAAAATAGCCCAAGAGCTGAACAACAGTGAGCGTACCATTGATACCCACCGTTACAATATCAGCCGCAAATTAAACTTGAGTGGTAATAATAGTTTGTTAAGTTTTGCCCTGAAACACCGTACACAAATTTTCAACTTTGCAAACAAATCATCCTAGAACAAAGAAGTCTCCACGCCATGCGAGGAGACTTGGAATCCTACCGTCATTTAACCATTCTCAGACCGTTTTTTATAAAAAGCGTTGTTTATATTCTGAGGTTGTTTAGTTTTCAGATGCAACTGTTACGTGTTGATCTAATACTTTTTCAAGTTCACTAGCACTAATTGCCCCAGAGTTGCGCCACAATACCTGTCCTTTCTGGAATAAAAGTAATGTAGGTAACCCTTTCACTTTAAATTGATCTGAAACTGTTGGATTTGTTTCCACATTTACCTTTATACAAACTACCTCACCGCGTTTAAGGTCAGCTACTTTCTGTAATTCGGGGGAAAGTTGTTTGCAAAACCGACACCAATCTGCATAAAAGTCAACCAAAACGGGTTTTTCACTTTCCTTAATCAATTCTAAAAATTTCTGTTTCGCATTTGCCATGATCTCAACTATTTAATGATGATGAAATTAATCTTTAGCCAATTCGAGTTGATTGCTCACCAGCTCAAAATACCGTCCTTTTAATGCTACTAATTGTTGATGGGTACCTTGTTCTACCAGTTTTCCCTTTTCCAACACGATAATATTATCAGCGTGTTTCACGGTGCTTAATCGGTGTGCAATAATTACTGCTGTTCGATTTTGATTATACTGCTGGATTTTCTGTGTGATTTCTCGCTCATTTTTTGCATCCAGTGAGCTGCTTGCTTCATCAAAGAAGATATATTCAGGCTCTTTATAGATGGCTCTGGCAATCATCACACGTTGTTTCTGACCTGTACTCAAGTTCAATCCTTCCCCACCAATTTTAGTATTATAATTCAGGGGTAACTCTTCGATAAATCCCCGAGCATTGGCAATATCCGCAGCATGAAGCAGCTTTTGTTTATCAACGACTTCATCGGCAATGGCAATGTTTCGGGCAATGGTATCTGAGAAAATATGTCCCTCTTGCATCACTACGCCACATTTTTTTCGCCATTCTCGTGGACTGAGCGTCTGCAAAGGTGTATCATTTAAAGAAAGCTGTCCTTTTTCGGGTTCATAGAATCGAAGCAGCAGTTTTAGCAGCGTTGTTTTACCACTACCGCTTTCCCCTACAAGAGCCGTAGTTTTTCCATAAGGAATATCCATGGTAATGTCATCTAACACCCACTCCCCATTGGGATCACCGTAGCGGAAAGATACCTGTTCGAGCCTGATCGCAGATTTTTCGGGAAGAATATACGCCGTTTCGTCCAATCCTTCCTCTTCTTCTTTTTCTTTGTGTACTTCCCCTAAACGTTCTAAACTTATTTTTGCATCTTGTCCTTGTTGAATAAATCCTACAAACTGCATAATAGGTCCATCCAATTGTCCTAAAATTTGCGTAGCCGCCATCATCATACCTAAAGTCATATTGCCTTCAATCACCTCTTTTGCTGCCCAAAATGAAATCAAGATACTTTTAAGGTGATTGATAAAAGCCGAACCTGTGCCCTGAAACTGTTCTAACCGAAGGGTACTCATGGCAATTTTGAATAAGCGAATTTGGATGCGTTCCCATTCCCAGCGCTTTTGTTTTTCACAGGTATGAAGCTTGATCTCTTGCATGGCTTGGATCAGTTGCACTTCTGTATTTTGTGTAGAAGCAGCCTGATTAAAACGTCTATAATCCAACTCTTTCCGTTTTTTCAAAAAAGCTAGCACCCAAGTCACATAAATGATGCTGGAAATCACAAAGATGATGTACATTTCCACACTGTAATACAGCATGATAAAGCTGTATAATACCAAGGTATAGAATGAAAATACAATTTCTAACGATTGATTGGTTAGAAACGATTGTATTCTTCCATGATCTCCCATTCGTTGTAGGATATCACCCATATTTTTTGAATCAAAAAAACCAAGTGGCAACTTCATCAACTTACTGAGGAAATCTGAAATCACTGAAATATTAATTCGAGTAGACATGTGTAGCAGTATCCACGATCTTAAAATTGACACCGATTGCTGCCCTAAAAAAAGCATGATTTGT
Source organism: Flammeovirgaceae bacterium (assembly GCA_049600855.1). Classification (GTDB taxonomy): domain Bacteria; phylum Bacteroidota; class Bacteroidia; order Cytophagales; family Flammeovirgaceae; genus JBMYQA01. Next base: position 18,395 of record JBMYQA010000043.1, read on the forward strand.
GCAGCAAGAATCATATAGACAAAATTAATATCTTGGTTTTCAATGCCTTGATCAACCAGTGCTTGGGTCATGAATGGCGCAACCAATGTAAAGACTGTTCCGAGCAACATGCCCAAACCAATTTGCCCTAATAAGCCTAAGTGGGGGATGAGGTATTTGGCATAAAACTTCAAGTTTACCCCTCGATCATCTGTTTGTTCTTCTAACTCTGTTGTATAAAGTTTAGGAGTAGGTTCAAACAATAGGGCAATGCCTTCATCTTCTCCTGCTTCTTTGGTACTAATCCAATATTTGCAGAACTCCTCTTTAGGATAAGTAATTTTTGTAGCAGCAGGATCAGAACAATAAACCTTACCATCTTTAATTTTATAGACAACAATAAAATGGTTTTGCCGCCAATGTGCAATGAATGGTGTAGGTTTTTCCTTTTCCAACATGTCAAAAGAACACTTCACGGCCATTGTTCGGAAGCCTATTTTCTCTGCAGCATCACTCAAGCTCAGCATGTTTACTCCTTGCTTGCCCTTGTAAGTGAGCTCACGTAGGAATCTTGCAGAGTATGTTTTGCCAAAATGCCGCGCAATAATACGCAAACAGGTTGGCCCACAGTCCATCATGTCGAACTGTTTGTAGTGTGGAAATCGTTTGTTGAATAACATAACTATTTAATTTAACCCCTGATCAACTAATAACGGACTACCCTATATTTAACTAAAAAGAGCCCCCATTTATGGGAAAACCTTGGAATCCAAGTATACCCTGGGGGCTTCAGGGGTAGGCTCGTTAGTCATTTGAAGCTTATTTTTCTCTATCGTTCAGCAACATCACTTTACAAGCTCATATACTTGCATAATTTGATCGTATAAATTCTACTATTTAAATGAGATTTCTTCTCCCAAATAAAAATCCATGATTTTCCGTTTCACTAGGTAATCGTACTTTGCTCGAATATGGCTAGTTTGATCGCTTTCCAATGTGTTCCTTGCTGTTCGGAAGTCCCATACAGAAATTTGCCCAAGTTCATATTTTTGCTGTGCTACCCGAAAGTTTTCCGTAGAAGAAAGTAACTTTTTTTTATTGACTTGAAAGGTTTTCAAAGCCACGACTAAATCAGAATGCACTTTTTCTACTTCTTGTTGGAATCGCGTTTCTTGTTCCTTCGTTTGGATTTGGCTTTGTTCAAAATTTAATCGTGCTTTTTCTACGGTAGTGCGTGTTTGTAGGTTATTAAAGATTGGGATACTTAGTCCCATACTTAATCCCTGATTACGGTTATTTTCTAATTGTTCAAAAAAAGGGGTTCGCTCCAACACGCCCTGATCATTAAGGTTTACTGTTCGGTTAGAATAACCCGTTCCCATTGAGAAGCCTACAGAAATACTTGGAATATAGGCTCCAGAAGCCTCACGCAAAGCCAGTTCATCACTTTTCGCTTTTAGCCTCGCAATTTTCACATCAGGCATGTCTTGTAGCCCTTGTTCGGTAAACTCGCGTAATGTTAGAATAGGGCGTATGGTGTCTAGCTCTTTCAACTCAGGAAAGCTCAATTCAAATGATGTACCGTATGGCAATTGTAGCAAGCGCCTAACGGATTCTTTAGCCGAGATGAGTTGATTCTCTGCGGTTAATATTTGAAGTTCGTTATTGGCTATTTGTGCTTCTGCTTCTAAAATAGCGGCCTGTTTGCTTGTTCTATTTTGCCCTACAGCAATGAGCTTGTTAATTCTTCCTAGCTGAGCTTCTGCATTCTCAAGCTGCTTTTTTGCATTGGTTAATTGTGCATTGGCCAACAGTGCTTGTATATAAGCGGTAGCCAGCTGAATCATTAATTCATTTTTGGCTTTTTGAAGCGCCAACTTGTCCGAGTCTAACTTCCATCTCGTTTTTTTAATGGCATTTCGTAACTTCCCGCCATTAAACACAACCACACTAGAGCTTAAACCATAACTATTGAATTGAGTTGGATCACTTGTAAAATCATTGGTTAATGGATCAATTGCTCTACCTAAGTTTAATCCATAGGAGGTACTTACAGCAAGTGAAGGCAATAAAGCTAATTTTGACTGCCTGAGATCAAGTTTACTCCCCTCAATAGTTATTTGTGCTTGTTGAATTAAAGCACTATGTTCTAATGCATACTTTTTGCATTTTTTGAAGTCCCATGCCTCTGCATCTTGTGCGACAATTTCAACGATTCCGATCATTAACAGAAAGGACATTATTATAATAAATCGCTTTTTCATACCCCTTAGTTTTTCTACAAATGTTGGAACTATTAAAGGGGATGTAAATACGTGGTGACACGTAATGCTTGATTTATAAAACTAATTTAGGTTGAACTCAACCAAAGTGAGTAAATGACACTACGCAATAATGCGTATTTCAGTGCCTAATTTGATCTGTTATTTTCGGATATGAATTTTCCACATACACATATTACATTTAAGCGTAGTATTTACCCAATACTCAACCATGGGCTAAGCATGCTCATAAAACAGCTTGCACCCATGTTAAGGCATGACACTCATCTTTCTATTGAATTCAAACCCGATTATATCAGCATAAATCATCCAAACTTGGGGCACCTTTTGGAAAAAATCCATCAACAAGTGGTCATGACATGGTGGGAGCAATTGACAAACGCTCACCCATTATTTAAGTACTATCCGGTACCCCCAACTTGCATTTTACCACAACAAACTTCCTCTATTCCTCAGTATTGCGATGTAACAGGAGAACGCACATCACTCAACTTTTCAATTGAGCGGAGTCCTTACTTTAAATCTTACTTAAGTAATGGTATGATGTTAGGGTGGAAAGCATTGTATTTGAGTGAGTTGGCATGGGCATCAGCCTCTTGGCTTCCATACAAACACTTGGGAGGCGTAGCACTTTGGGCTGATGTTCCTGACTTGTTTATGTTATGCCAACAAACGCAAGGTCAGCTCTATTTAGCAATGACACAAGTAGAATGCCCACAAGAAGCTATTTTTGCTTGGTATGCCTATTATAAAAATAGCGTATTGCATCAAAACAACTGGAAAGAACGCAGTGCGTTAGTCCATCAACAACAAATTAGTTGGATAAAACTTGATCATCAAGGCCATGACGCTGGAGTATTTCAGCATAATGATGTAGTATGGGGAATACTAGAATATATTGATTATTCGTATCAACAACTCAAAATGATTTTCACACAACTTACGAGTCATTCCCACATTCAACAGCAATTGTGGGAACAGTTATTTCATGCAAAAACATTGCTACCTATAATTACCAAGCAACTTTTTAATTTATTATGTAATCACATTCACAATGGCAGGCAACGCACTACTGTAGATAATATTTCTGAATTTCTTAGCACTTATGAGCTTATCACTATTCAGGCACTACACCCTAGCATTCGAAGTTTGGCACTCCATTTAGGCATACAGCTTAGTAAGCAGTTTCAAAAAGGAAACTGGTATTCAATATCAAGAAATATTAAAACGCATTGGGAAAGTATTATCAATATTCATTTTTGTTCAACTCAAGAAAACTTGCAAAGCATTGGCTGTCGATTAAATGTAAGATATCTTACCCTAGATCATCTTCATTTATGCCGCACAGAGTTTTTGCAATTAAAATATTGGATGGAGGTAAACTGCTATCTGGATTTGATACAGGCGATCAATCAACAGGAGTTCTTTTTTGAAGAGCTACCTCAGAACTGATTTAAGTTTGCACGCCTCATGGTTTTTTGATACCTCATACATGAAGTATTGTTCTGTAACTCATTTGCCTGTCTCTTGGTAAGTTATATTCTAGCAGATTCCCCTCGTAAATACAACCACTAAATAACTATTAAGCATGTAAGCAGAATGAATACGGCATTTTTACTGATTCTTTTTAAGCTAAAATTCGTTGATAAAAACTTATTTAACGCTGGGGCAGCCCCGCTGCTAAACTGCGATTTTATCGCCTTTTTTAGCTTAAAAATAACCTACCGAGTGTCGGCCCAGCAAAAATACCACATTCATTTTGTTCACCTGCTTATTACAGAGCAACAATTACTAAATAGATTGTAAAGACATAATTGTAGTTAGATAGATAATGTGTAGTTGCCACAAATAGGGCAGTTACATATTATACCTTATGATCAAGTATGGTAGTTTCTATCATGCTTGATTTATTTTCCAAAATTATAGAAACGGACAATAGGAGCAGCACGCTATGTGCTGTAGAAAATGGATTTAGACTAACTATCAATTTTACTTGCAGGTACTCCCTATTGGTTGGCTTTTTGTTTTGAAGGTTTCCGCTTCAATCGCATCGTACATTTTTTCATCAACGATTTATTCAGCAGCTACACGAATGGAGATGTGCTTCATTTATCCTGAAAGTTGATGTAATGATCTTAGGTATAATTACAACTGACAAAAGATGAACAGACTAGATTTTTATTTACTGCTCCTCAGTTTTTTTTTCATTCCTTTCGCTCCAACGCTGGGTCAAAGTGCTAAGCTTTCTCAAATTTTGGTAAAAGCTGATTCATTGCTTTCTGATGATCAAGATAGTAGTGCTTACGAGCTATTGAAGCAAGCGGAAGACTTACTATTGAACGAAAAAGATGTATCCAATACTTTATTGAAAGATGTGCTATTAGGCGATTATTACTTTATAAAGCGCAATTTTAAAGAGGCTAGAAAAGCATATGAAACAGTATGGCAAAACAGTAGCCTTGATTTAGCGCATGAATTGGGTGTAAAAGTCTCAAAAGCCATCAATGATTTAGGTATTGTGTATTATAGAATAGGGGAGTTAGATCTTGCAAAAAAGGCACATTTTAAAAGCCTTTCCTTATACCAAAACTATAAAGATTCTACAGGGTTTTGTTACAATTATAACAACCTGTCACTCGTAGCCAAAGAGCAGAAAGAAATCGACTCAGCAATTTATTATGCACAAAAAACCAATGTGTTAGCGAAGCAACTGAAAGATACGTTGAGCATTGCCGTGAGTTACCAGTCTTTAGCCGTCATATATCTGGATAATCAGCAAGATCTTAAAGGTATTGAGATGCTCAACAAAGCTAAATCTATTCTTGAGCATACGAATTATGAAAGTCATAAAAATCATGTTAAAAAAGTGCTAGCCTCAGCGTATCAACGGATTGGAGATCATACTTCTACAAAAGCCTTGTTATTTGACGTGCTGAATTACTATAAAAAATCAAACAATACTCGCTTTCTTGCCAGAACATATATTGGAATCGCTAAAGCATATCGCGATCAGAAAGGGGCAGATTACGATTCAGCGACATTTTACATACAGCAAGCTTTTGATGTATTGAAGGAAACTCAAAATCGTAAATTATTGGCTCAGGCCTACCACATGGAGGGAATAATTGCAGATAGTCAAAAGCACTACGAAAAGGCTTTGGCTTCTTTCCAAAAGAGTTACCAGTTGTTACAAGGGCGATACCTTGGGCAAGCTGCTGCTGTGATGATATCTATGGCGCTTACCTATGAACAACTTGGCGATTACCAACAAGTACTCAGTTGGGTGACAAAAGTGCAAGAAACGAGTAAAAAACACATCAGTACTGGAAGTTTGACTAAGCTTTATTTTCTACTGTATAAATCACACAAACATTTTAACCAATTAGAAAAAGCACTACAATACCACGAACTTTACCTGCAACAGATTAAAGCGTTAGGTTCGAGAGAGAAAAACCTATCGATGGCCCGCTTAGAATATCGCAATCAATTGGAACGGGAAAAAGCTTTGGAACAGGCAATACAAGAGAAAAAAGATTTAGCCTATCAGCAAAAAATTGATCGACAAGCTTGGCTGATTATATCAATGATTGGGGCAAGTATCCTGTTAGTTGTCATTGCCATTGTAATCTACCGATTTTATAAAACCAAGCAGCGTGCTCACATTCAATTGGCGCATCATGCCGAAGAACTCCAAACCATGAACGAAGAGCAAAGGCAATTGAATGAATACTTGCAAAGCATGCGGCAGAAGGAGCAAGACCTTACCGAAGAATTGCAAGTAGCTTATGAACAATTGCAAAAGCTAGATCAAAGCAAAACACGTTTCTTTGCTAATATTTCTCATGAATTTAGAACGCCACTTACTGTAATATTGGGTAATCTAAGCAATATCAAGAAAGAATCTTTAACGCAAGCAACAACGATAGCATTAGACGCAATTGAACGAAATAGTCAGCAGCTCTACCAGCTCATTAATCAGCTATTAGACATCACTAAGTTGGAAGCAAGTCGTATGCCTTTGAAAATCCAGCAAGAAGAGGTAGTTGGCTTACTCAGAAGCTACTTCATGTCCTTTGAGTCTTTGGTAATGCAAAAAGGCATTGATTTACATTTTCAAAGTAGTAAGCCTGAGTTTGTCGGTTTTATTGATAGAAGTGTAGTAGAGAAAATCATTTATAACTTAGTTTCTAATGCCATAAAGTTTACCACCAAGGGGATGATCTCCCTAGATGTAAACGTAGAGGGCCAATCCATAGTCATCATGCTAAGTGATACGGGTATAGGGATTTCTAAAGCCCATCTCCCCCATATTTTTGATCGTTTTTATCAGGTAGATACGCCCACACAGCAGGTTTATGAAGGAACAGGTATTGGACTTGCACTAGTAAAAGAATTAGTAGAGTTACACCGAGGAGAGATTGAGGTAGAAAGCGAAGAAGGAAAGGGAACTACGTTTACCATACATCTTGCAGCAGCTGAGGAGGTATTTCATACAGAAGAGTTTGTAGACGATCAGCTCATTGCGCATGCGCATACTCAGCTAGCTACACTTAAGGTAAATACTGAAGCTGCTGATGCCACTGAGCCTGTTTTGCCACCAACATCGGCGAAACCACTCGTGTTAATCGTAGAAGATAATGTCGATCTGCAAGCACTCATTAAAAGTGGATTAAAATCAGATTATGAAATCATTCAGGCGTTTGATGGTCAGAAAGGAGTGGATTTAGCGTATGAACACATTCCAAATCTCATTATTAGTGATGTGATGATGCCTGAGAAAGATGGCTTTGAATTATGCAAAGAGCTCAAACAAGATGAACGAACTTGCCACATCCCAATTGTAATGCTGACTGCTCGTATAGAGAAAATGGATAAATTGCATGGCTTAGAAATTGGCGCTGATGATTACCTCGCCAAACCGTTTGATCAACAAGAATTAGAAATCAGAATTGACAACCTCATTCAAACACGCAAAGTTTTGCAAAAACATTTTGCCGAAAAAGTAGATAACATGCTGTATACGCCTAATGAGGTAAGCTTAACTTCAGCAGATGAGGTATTTGTCAAAAATGTATTTGACATCATTGAAGAACATTATGGAGATACGGAGTTGAATGTAGAAAAGCTTGCCGATTTGATGAACTTAAGCAGTAGACAACTGGGCAGGAAGATTAAAGCCATATTAGGGTATGCCCCATCAAAACTGTTACAAAACTTCCGCTTGCAAAAAGCACAAGAATTACTCCACGATCAAAATCTCCAAATTGGTGAAGTGGGCTTTATGGTAGGCTTCACGAGTCGAGCCTATTTTAACAGGTGCTTTCGAGAGAAACTCAATCAAACTCCTAAAGAATATCAGGCAAAACTCTTTGAAAATGGCTAAAAAAGGCCTTTTGTCCGATGTTTAATATTTTTTGTCGGCTTTTTAATACCGTTCCTAACACGAATTCTCGGACTTTTGTTAGTAAATAATCGTCATGATTATTGACATCAATCCAAACAATGAAATCTAATGTATGGGGTGAATAATTCTCTGGGGTACAAACCTAGTCAGCATGATGTTGATACATGCTCTCCTGTACGTTAATGTTGATTTTGGTTGTGAATTAACTGAGGTATAACTATGATTAAAGAACACGTTTTTCCCCGTCCTTGGCAATTGCTGCCTCGCACGATATGGCAAGCTTTTCCTGTCAATGAATTGCTTAAACTAGCGATTCAGCTCTTGAATCAGCAAGGTAAAGCTAGCAAAGCATTAGCATTCCAGTATCCAATGTGGAAGTAAAGATAAGATGACATTATTATACCGACTAGTCAAGTGATACAGTGTCTGTATTTCCTGATTTTATTTTCTACTAAGCTTGTATTGATCAATACTTGGTGTGTGGAGGTAGCGGTATATCGACTCAAATTTCAATCAGCAGAATAAATTTAATGGACAAAATGTTGAAACAAATCGGTATTATTTTGCTATTAATTATTCCTATTGGAAATTTAATAGCGCAGGATGAATTTATTACGACTTGGCAAGTGAACTCAGCTGGAGAAAGTATCACCATTCCCACAACAGGCTCAGGTTATAATTATACGGTAGATTGGGGAGATGGAACCATAGAAGTTGGCTTAACGGGCGATGCAACCCATACGTACACGCTTTCAGGCATCTATACGGTAAAGATTTCAGGAGATTTTCCACAAATATTCTTTAGTAATAATAGTGCTAGTGCAAATGCTATTTTGACGATCGAGCAATGGGGAGCTATTGCTTGGTCGAGTATGGTGGCCGCTTTTAGAGGATGTACAAAGCTAACTATTAATGCTACTGATGCACCAGACTTGAGTGCTTGCACACTGATGTTTAAAATGTTTGAGTCCTGTGACTCACTCAATCAGGATATCAATCATTGGAACGTGAGTACCATCACAAACATGAGGGATCTATTTAACGGTGCTAGTACTTTTAATCAATCCTTAAACAACTGGGATGTGCGTAATGTAACGACCATGTATGGCATGTTTTCAGGCGCATTGGCATTTAATGGAGATATTTCAGGTTGGAATGTGAGTAAGGTAGAAAGCATGTCAGAAATGTTTAAAGGTGCTACTGCTTTCAATGGAAATATTTCAGGATGGAATGTAAGTAGTGTGACGCAAATGAGCTCGATGTTTGAGGATGCAACCGCCTTTAATCAGCCTATTGGTAATTGGGATTTATCAGGTCTTTCCAGATCTGGTTTGAGAAGTATGTTCAGTGGTGCGACGGCTTTTAATCAATCGCTAAACAATTGGAACACCGCTTCGCTAACTAACATGGCATACCTATTTAAAGGAGCCACTGCTTTTAATGGCGATATTTCAGGTTGGGATGTAAGTAAGGTCAAGGATATGATTTCCATGTTTGAGGATGCGCGTTCGTTCAATCAAGATTTGAGCAATTGGAATACTGTTGAAGGGGATGATTTGAGCAATATGTTTAAAAATGCCGTGGCTTTTAATGGCGATATTTCAACTTGGAATTTAAGGAATGCTTATTCAATCGCTTCTATGTTTGAAAATGCAAGTGCTTTTGATCAGAATTTAGCCAATTGGAGGTTAGATCAATCGGTGATTATGACTAACCTATTTGATTACTCAGGGCTTTCTGCATCAAACTACGATCGTATATTAATGAGTTGGCCTTATGTTATGGGGAGTTATGGGGCAAGATTGGGTGCAGCAGGAATACATTATTGTAATGGGGGAGATGGAAGGCAATATGCAATGGATACTTACTTTTGGACAATTACAGATGCAGGAGTAGATTGTAATACGACTTGGGAAGGAAGTGCTTGGAATAATGGAACCCCCTTTGGAGAAATGAATGCCCTTATTTCTGCAGATTATGACACCTATACTGAGGGAGCAATCAATTGTACTGATCTGGAGGTTGCTGCCTCTAGTATTCTTACAATTCAGGGAGGGCAGTCCGTTAGTATTTCTGGGGATTTAGTAAATGGAGGGAACATCATCGTGAAAGATTCATCAGCCTTAGTGCAAACGGGCACTTCTCCAAGTAACTCAGGAACAGGTACATACACGGTGGAAAAAGAAACCAGCACTTTTCAAGAAGTCTACAACTATTGGTCATCTCCTGTACAACATACAACCATTAACGCTGTATTTGGAGCAACAGGGCAAGCGTTCTATGATTTTGATGCAGTTGCCCAAACTTGGCAGGAGATGAATGCCAATACTGCACTAACAGTGGGAATGGGCTTTATTGCAACAGGGGTGGATGAAACAAATGGAGGCACCGTCACACGCACTTTTTCCGACAACACGGGCTTTAATTCAGGAACTATTACAATTACCCCTGAATTTGATGGTACAGCAGGAGAGTCCGATAAAAACTGGAATTTAATTGGCAATCCTTACCCATCAGGCATAGATGCTACGCTGTTTTTATCGGATAACAGCAGTGTGATCGAAAATGCTGTCTACCTCTGGAGTTCGGATGGTACCGATTTTATTGCAGACGAAGCAGACTACATGACCATGAATGCGGCAGGAACGGTAAATGCTGGAGGTAGTGGCGTAATGCCGTCGTCATCCACCATTGCCTCTTGCCAAGGTTTTTTTGTGCAAACATTAGCTGCTGGCGATATCACTTTCCAAAATAGCCAACGAACGAGCACCAATAACACCTTTCAACGAATTGCCCAAACTGGCGCACGTGCTTGGATAACGGTGACTTTGAACGATCAAATCAGCAACGAAATTCTGCTCGGCTTCTTCGAAGATGGCAAATGGGAAAAAGATCGCTACGATGCAGCAAAACTATCGGGAAATACCCACCTCTCATTCTATAGCCAACAGGCATGTACGGACAGGGCACTGCCCTGTCCCAACAGCCCACTAGCTACCAGCAAATGGGCGATCCAAGGCCTCCCATCCTTAACTACCACAGATGCCTTGATGATCCCATTAGGATTAGAAGCCAAAACCGCAGGAAAATACACCTTTTCGCTGAATCACCTAGCGAATTTTCCAGAAGAAGCACAGCTTTACCTTCATGACGCATTGACTGAAACAAGCATCCATTTACAAAAAGAGACTTACACACTTGAATTGGATAAAGAGACCTACGAAAATCGTTTTTATTTGAGAGTCATGCCAAGTCGTGTGACCAGCTTGGTTGAAAAATCAGCAGAAATAGGAGCTCGTGCATATGCTTACCAAGATCAAATTTATATCCAATTTCACGATCAAACGGCTGCAAAAGCAAGTATTGGCGTTTATGCTATTTCAGGCAAGCTCATTTACAAACGAGAAAACGAATCAGCTTCCGATTTAATCATTCCAATGACGCAAGGTGGCATTTACATCGTAAGAGTAGAAAATAAGCAAGGGGTACTCAGCAAGAAACTTCTAATAGAATGATTACAGTTACGCAATAAAGATTTTATACCTTTTTTCAAGCATACAGTTTCTGTATCGCCTGATTTTCTTTGTAATCTCCTTTTAAGCAGGTGAGTAAAAATCCCACATTCACTTTACTTACCTACTTTAAATACAGCTATGATCTCACCGATCAATTACAGCAAAAATTTCAATCCATACCTAATTTAATAGACAAAATGTTCAAACAAATCGGTATTTTTTTGCTATTAATCTTTCCCATTGGAAGTTTAATGGCACAGAACGAATTCATCTCTACTTGGGAGGTGAGTTCAGATGGAGAAAGTATCACCATTCCCACAACAGGCTCAGGTTATAATTATACCGTAGAC
>JBMYQA010000044.1:0-29899 GCA_049600855.1 Flammeovirgaceae bacterium
CGGTGTGGAATAGAGTTGATATATAATATAACTTTTATGCTTGGATTTACAAATAAGACCTGTTTGCCCTATACTTTTTCAGCTTCCAGGTGTTGTTGCCATTTCCAGGCAGAGTCCATCATTTCTCGAATACCTAATTGGGGTTTCCAACCTAACAGTTTGAGGGCTTTTTCGCTATTGCTGTAAATTGCTTCTACATCTCCTGCTCTTCTTGGGCCAATTTCATAGTTTAACTCCACTCCACTTACTTCAATAAATTCTTTCACCGCTTCTAAAACGGTAACGCCTTGCCCTGAACCAATATTGATGGTATCGTAATTTAATTCATTTTTCCCTTTTAGTAAAAATTGTAAGGCATTAATGTGTGCCAAAGCCAAATCAGTCACATGAATGTAGTCTCGAATACAAGAACCGTCGCGCGTATTGTAATCATTTCCAAAAACGGTAAGCTTAGGAAAAATACCAACGGCAGTTTGGGTAATGTATGGAACTAGCGCTGTTGGAGGGTTGATGGGATTTTCACCATTGAGTCCTGTAGCATCAGCACCAACGGGGTTGAAATAACGTAAAGCAATGATCTGAAGGTCATCGTTTACATTGGCATAATCTTCGAGCACGCGTTCGCCCATTTGTTTGGTTGCTGCATAAGGCGATTCAGCATGGCCAAAGGGGGTAGTTTCATCAACAGGGAGTTGAGCCACATTGCCATAAATAGAGCAAGAAGATGAGAAAATGAAATGAGGTACACCAAATTCTTTACAACAACGCAATACATTGAATAACGCATTCATATTGTTGTGGTAGTATTGCACGGGGTTAGCCACAGAATCAGGTACTGACTTTAAAGCAGCAAAGTGAATGATGCCTGAGATGTTCTCCTCTTTTCGGAATACTTCGCGAGTAGCCGTTAAATCGCACAAATCAATTTGATGATTGACGATTTTTTTATGGGTAATCGCCTCGATATTTTTGATGGCCTCTGTGGATGAGTTGACACAGTTGTCAACAGAAACAACTTCCCAATTGGTTTGACGGATGATCTCAATTATAGTATGTGAGCCAATGTATCCTAGCCCTCCGGTAATAAGTATTTTGTCCATATACGATGATTCGTTTACTTTGAATGTAAATTTACGTGAATTCAATTAATAAACCCTACCAATGGATTTTAAACGTTTAGGGATCGTTTTGTTATTAGTGGCCATTGCCATTGCGCTGTTAGGCTGGAACCATGTGTTTGAATTGCGCTTTGAGGAACCCAGAAGGGCGATTGTGACTTGGGAAATGTTGCATTTTAAAGATTTTTTGCGGCCCACTATCCAAGGGTGGTCTTATTACAACAAGCCTCCATTCTTCAATTTAGTGATGGGCGTGTTTTGTTGGTTATTGGGTTCTTTCGATGAATGGGTAATTCGTTTGCCCTCTATTTTGTCATTGCTAGCTACAGGTTTTTTATTTTACCGCGTGAGTAAACCGTACATCGGGCAAGCGGCAGCATTAGGCATCGGGCTTTTGACACTTACTTCTTCGGAAATCTTTTTTCATTCTACCATTTATTCAGGTGAAATTGATTTATTCTTTTTATTTCTCACGACAAGTCAAGTGCTTGCGATTTTTGTATTTCAGCAAAAAGGGAACTACATTGCTTTATTTTTAACTTCTTATTTTATTGCTGCCTGTGGTGTATTAACCAAGGGCTTGCCCTCCATTGCTTTTCAAGGCATTACGATATTGGCTTGGCTAATTGCCTCAAAATCTTGGAAAAAGCTATTTCATTGGAGTCATTTTGTGGGGATAGCTCTGTTTGTATTGATGATTGGAGGATATTTTTACGCCTATTCATTTTATGACGATGCAGGAGCATTTGCTGCTAATTTGTTCAAAGAAGCCTCTCAAAGAACCGCTACAGAAAACTCTTTTGGTCAGGTGCTTGCGGGTATTGCCAAATTTCCACTTACCGTTGCCTTTTTGTTGTTGCCTTGGTTGTTTTTAGTGGTGTATTGTTTCCGTAAAGGCTTTTGGAATACGGTAAAAAACAATCCATTCCTACATTTCAGTGTAGTATTTATTTTGGCTAATATCATTTTATATTGGTTATCACCAGGAGTGAAAAGGCGGTATTTGTTTATGTTTATTCCTTTCCTGTTTGGAATCATTGCACACTTTTTCGTCAAATTTCACACAGAACGAACCAAGTTGAGTAACATCGTTGATGGCATCTGGACATTTTTTATATGCCTCATCAGCCTTGCTTTTTTAGCTTTTCCATTTATACCTGTTACCGCTGATGTGAGTGGCGTTTGGATGTGGTCTATCCTCTTTTTTCTATTAGCAGTGGGTATCGTATATACTTATTTAAAGCAAAAAAATCGTTTAGTGAGGTTATTATTCGTAGTAGGCATCGTGGTTTTAGCTCGATTTGGCTTCAATGTCATTTTTATGCCAGGGCAAGCAGCTAAATCAGATTCCATGATTTATAGAGGACTGACGGAAGAAGTTTTAGCCATTACTCAACAAGCGGAAATTCATTTTGGAGATGATGTGATTAATTATGAGAAAAACATCAGCTTTGGACCTTGGCATGTCGGGAGTTATTCTTTAAAACGTCCGCCATTTTTTAATTACCAAATTCCGTATTACCTCAGCAAAGCGAATGGGCATGTGATGCAATTTGACGAAGAGATTCAAGCAGATGTGTTTTACATCTTACCCAAAGCAAAAGCTGAACGGCTAGAGATGAATGTGTATAAGGAGTTTTATCCTTCCAAACATAAAGATCGGCTATGGGCATTGGCGAAAAAAGAACAGTAAAGACTAAAGAGTTATGTCATGCATTTGGATTCAATCACCTGTCGGGTAATGATGGATTCTACGATTAATTGAATCGAAGCATACACCATGCAGAGTACACCTAAGCAAATACTGATCATTAATGACCAATACGAAAAATGGGGAATGTGTTCGCCTAGTCCACCAAATAAGGCTCCTAAAGAAAAGCAAGCAACGGCAACATAAAGGCTTACAAGTGCATTATTGAAGAGTCTTGATCTCTTCATCTGTTTTTGAAATAGCTTAGCTGAACCTTCGTCTTCTTGTTTGAGCATGCTATTGATTTCGGTGCTTAAGGCCGAAAATCGTGCAGAGGTGGACATAATGATGAGTCCAACTGCAGGAATAAATGTAAGCGGGACAATCCAAGATCCGATTTCTTGCATCATGAATTTATAGGGATGAGGTAAAGGAATACTTCATAAAAAAGGGAACTACTTTTGTCAAGTAATTCCCTCTAATATACAAATCCTTAGCAAATTCAGTTCAATATCATTTACTCGTTAAGATAAAGGTGATGGAGCCATAAGTAAAGTTGGCAACTCTTCCTGTATTGTCTTTGGGTGTAAAGTACATTTTATTTTCTACATACTGACGGTATACTTCAGCAACAGCAGCCGATACCGTTCGTCCACTGCCAATGGAAGCGGAAATTACCGTTCCTTCATCATCAATTTTGAATTTGATGGTTACTTTGCCCGTTTCAGTAGAACCGTCATTTACAGCAGGGGGTTCACCCCATTTCCAGCCATCTAAGTTTAATGATGCCCCACCGCCACTGCCGCCACCAATTAATGCATCCGCATTTACATTACCCTCTTTTTTACCCGCATCGCCAATTTCATCTTTTTTATTGCCTTGGTTATTGGTGATATCCGAATCTGCCTTACCTGTATTATCAGCATCGGAACCTTTGGGTTTCGCTTCTTCTTTCGGCTTTTCCTTTTTGGGTTTCTCCTCTTCCTTTTTAGGCACTTCTACGGCCTCTTCTGCCTCATCAGTCACAGGAGTTAAATCTTCTACAGGATCCGTTTTAACCGGTTCAACCTCTTCTTTCACTGGCTCAGGAATAGGATCAGGCTTGGTGTTTTCTACTTTATCAGTAGGTTTAGGGTTGGGCTTCGCTTTTTCTAAGCTCTCGCTTACATTAGGCTTGGTTTTATTCTGAATATTTCCCGATCCTTCTGTACCTTCCAAACCAAAGTTCACTTCAATTCCATATTTAGGTAAAGGAGGATCTGGCGGAACCCACGCCATTGTCACGAGGAAAAATAGTAAGACAATCCCGTGAAATACCACGGTAATGATGATACCTGTTCTCCTACTGTTTTTTTCTTGGCTATCTTGTTTTTGCTCAAATTTTTCATCTAGTATGTCCATAGCCATCGGTTTTTGATGAATATTATTATTCTGGTCTAACTGAAATCACGGTTTTGGCTTTCAATTTAGCTGCAATTCCCGCGATATTTACTAAGTATTGTGTGGGTGCATCTTTATCAATCGAAATCACCACCGTTCCATTTTCGGTACCATGCAGTAAAGAAGCAAGTTCATCTTCCACAAAACTTAGCGGCATTTTTCCTTCGTTGACAAAATACTCGCCATCTGCGGTAATGCCGACATTAATTTTAGGAAGCACTTTATTTGCTGCTTTACTTGTTGGGGTGGAAATGGGTAAACCTGAAGGAGTTACAAATGTTGAGGTCAGCATGAAAAATATGAGCAATAAAAAGATCATATCTGTCATGGATGACATGTTAAAATTGGGGTCAACTTTATTATCCTGCTTAATTGCCATAGTATTGTTGGTTTCGACCTTTTATTGATTACCCACCTACTTTAGAGATGTTGAGAAACGGCTGTTTCCATAAATAAAAGGCCTTGTTAAAGAATTATTTTAATGGGTATAGCAATTTACTTCACGCATTAATTTGGCTTTTGTAATAAGTCAATAAACTCGATGGAAGTCACTTCCATGCGGTGTACCACGTCTGAAATCTGACGCACCAAATAGTTATAAGCCACATAAGCAATAATTCCTACAAACAAGCCACCCGCAGTGGTAATCATTGCTTCATAAATTCCTGATGCCAATAGTTTCGGGCTTACCGCTCCTTCTTCTTGAGCAATGGCAATAAACGCTTTAATCATACCCAATACTGTTCCAAAGAAACCAATCATTGGAGCAGCACCTGAGATGGTTCCCAGAATAGAGATGTTTTTCTCTAAGCGATACAGTTCAAGTTTACCTGTATTTTCAATGGCTACCTCAATATTTTTTAAGGAAGAACCAATATGTTCAAGTCCTTGGATTAACATTTTTGCCATAGGTGTGCCGTTTTGCAAGCAAACCCCTTTCGCTCGCTCAATATCGCCATCCAATACCGCAGCTTTCACTTTTTCCAGCAAAAACTCTGGCGCGATTTGCGCTTTTTTAATGAGCGACATGCGTTCTACAAACACGTAGATCGCTATGATGGAGAGTACCCCAAGGATGATCATGACCCAACCACCTTCAGCAACCAAATCGAGAATTGGTACGCTATCTTGCGCAGCAGTTGAAAGTCCAGTACTTACACTATCAGGGTTTATTTGTAATAAAATGGATAAGAACATAGTTGCTATGGATTAATTGATTTAGAGGTCAATCTAGTTCGTTCAAAAGTTGATTAATTTGCTAACACCCAAGCTCCAGGGAAATCTTTACCAATTTTTTTAGCCTTTTCTAAAGCATCATTTCTTGAGGTATAGTCTTCTACTGAAACCCGTATTTTATTGTTCATTTTTAAAATTTTTGCATCTGAGTACCCCACACGCTTGCACCTGTTTACGGCTTTTTGTGCGGCGTTATCGTTCGTAAAACTACCAATGATGATATAAAACCGTGCCGTATTTGAAGTTACCACGGTTGTTTTATTGTCATCTGGTGTTTTTGTATTCGTGTTTGAATCTGTTTTATCAGGATTGGCCGTACCATCTGTTTTAGCATTAGCGGTATCATCACCCTTGCCATCCGATTTATCTGTATCGTTACCATCAACGGTAGTTGTATTATCCGTATCGTTTTTCGTATTATCGGTAAGATTAGTATTGTCATCTTTTTTAGGAGGAACGACTACGCCTGAATCATCTGATGAAAAATAAGAACTGATGGTTTGGTAGGCTTCTTTATCTACTAAAAAGTAGACCAACACAATGGAGATAATAATGAGTGGGATTAGAATTGCTTTTAGCAACAGTTTATCGCCACTACCTGGCATAGGAGTATCATCGGTAATGGGCACAGGGACCAACGGACGCGCATTAATTTTGGGCAAGCCAAAACTATCGCTCCCCATATTTGAGCTATCATTTGAAACAAACTCTAAACCATAACTTCCTTGTTGGAAATGTCCCATAGCGCCTAAACCTGCTTTTTCAGCATTTTCTACAGTATTTTTAATGCCTTTCACAAAGGCTTCAATCTCAAGTTCAGCATCCGTTTCGCTAAATTGTCCTGAAGCAACTAAGTAATCTTGTAAAGAATAACCTGCCAAATCAGTGGTATCTTCACTAAACATGATTTTAGCGCGTGGCGGAGCAATAACGCCTCCTGCTTCTGTGAGTTCGGCACTGGCTTGTGCGGTGGTGAATGTTCCTAAATTTGGCACTACAACCTTTCCAGTGGCATTTAGCAAGCTTTTTATGTTTGTTTCTATTTTCATTCCTTAATGGTGAAATACTAAAATGTGACTATCTCATTTGAAATAGTAAGAAAAGTCTCAAGCCTAAAATAGTACTTTTTAGTGAATTACAGAAGTTCCCAGCAATTCTCACATTTTAAATTGGGGATTTCATTCAAGTTGAATTCTATTGAAATTAGTGATGGATTCAAAGCTTTTTTTCATAGAATCTGCGGCAATTAGTTGAAAGGTTGCCATCATTGAGAAAGTACGTGCCTTAAATGTGGAATAACACCAACGTCGACTTTTTATGAATTTGATCGTCAACTTATATGAAGGCTAATGGTTGGACAATTAACTTATGAAGTTTATGAAAAGCTATACTATTGATGTTTTTTATAACTGTTTTGAATACCTCGTGAGTTACTGGCTAGCTTAAGCGTAAAGTTTTTCTTTTTGAAAGTTGACTTTAAAACCCTGCTGGTTACTGATATCAATATAGTTTTGGATGTGTTCGTAGTCTTGATTACCCAATGGAAGTTGTAAAATTCGTTGTCCATCTACGATCTTTCCATTCAAGTTTAGGTATCGGGATGAAACGATTTTTATTCCAATGGGAATTTTACTTTTAAGCTGATTTATAGCTTTTTGAAATAATTCTAGTTTGACATCTTTGAGATGAACAGCCCATCTAGTGATTAGTAGCGCAGGCTTACCATGCATAGCTGGGTTATAACCATCTAAAATCGCTCCATTTTCCAGTTTAAGATGAGTATAACAATCCCAACCACCTCGAATTGCTTGGATACTGAATTGGCGTTTTCGATGGGGAATTGCTCCCACTAAAGCATATTTCCAAGCAATTCGATCTTTGGGAGGTGTTCCAAAGGCAGTTTGGCGATAGCCGATGTATTCCATCTCATGAATGGGATTGCTTAATGCTGCCTGCTCATTGAGCAAGGTGAAATATTGGTCGATTACCCCTTGAGGATGGGGGCTTTCCCGTAAAAATTGCTCAATGTAAAGGCTGTTGTAGCCATTTTGCGCCAACGCAAATCCAATTAGTTTTAAATAGTGTTTCTCTTCAGCCAAATGCCCAAGTCCCACATTTTTTAAAACCTTCCAACTATCTATCCATTCAGGTTGCCGCTCTAGGAATTCTCTAAAATGTACATTTGCCCAACTATTTTTAAAAGCTGTTTGCAAATCAGGCTTTTGCAAGCGATTCAGTAAATGTTGTTGAAGTAAGCCTTTTTGTACCAAATCGGAAATATACAACTTACGCATTGCTGGGTTTTTAGGACTTTTATCCAAGAAACTTTCTGAATTGTAGAGCATGGTTTTACAGGTTAGTGCGGTTATCTAAAGGCAAGAATTATTCCTTTATTAAAGGCAATAACCGATCTCGGATGTCTGCGTAGATGAACACACTTTCTTTAAGAATTCCTGCTAATTCCTCATAGTTGTTGAAGCGGGGAGGAGGAATTGTTACCTTTTTTAGACGTTTACTTAAATAGCTAAAAGACCCTCCTTCATAACTGTCTTCTATAAGTACATTTAATTCTAATTCTACAACTCCATCAAAAGCGGTGAAGCTCATATCAATCAATTTACTTGAATCCATTATCTCATAAATATCAGTAGCTGGATTAAAGGTAACTGAGTAACCAAATGAGCTTATGATTTCTTGAACTTTTTGAGCATCTGGATCATCAAAAAGGTTACTTTGAGGATACTTATTGCTTAAGGCATTATAACGATTTACAAAATCGATTTCAATTAATGCTTTTTTGAGCAATTTGTTCATTTTTTTTTCAGCAATGGTACTAACCGATCCCGAATCTCTTCATAGATACTAAAACCTTCTATGAGCACCTCTTTAAGTTCAGCGTAGCTGGCGAAGCGTGGTGGGGGGAGAAACTCTACTGGCTTTAATTCTTTACTTAAATAAGCAAATGGTCCACCATGGTTTTTATTTTTAACTATAAATGCAAGTGTAAACTCTATAACTCCTGCATAAGGGCTAAACCCTACCTTTATATTAGGGTGGGTATTATCATGAATTTCAAAATCTCCATAAGAAACTTTGTCAGGATAAAAAGTGGAAGTATATCCGCAAGCTTCTATTACCTTTTGTATCTCTTTAGGAATAGGGTTTTGGAACACATTATTGTGTGCATGTTTTTCTCGCAATGCATTGTAACGATTCACAAAATCTATTTCGATAAGTACTTTTTTGAGTAGTTTGTTCATTCTTTCAACTTTGTATATTTACTAGTGAACTCTTCTGCATACCTAATCTTAAAACCACTAGCTTTGGCTATTTGCTCAAATTCCTGTCTTAAAATAGAAGATTCATTACTTTTTGGGACCTCTAAATACCTAGTTCCACGTAATCGTTTTCCCTCAAGTATATTATTTGATTGAATAGTTGTTTTTGTTCTTGCGATTGTCGGATCATTTAGAACTTTTGTAGAACGATTAGGGAACTCGCTATTGATACGCTCTAACATCTTTCTAAACCCTTTGTGATTATTGCTGAACTCTTCAAAATTAATGGCTTCTCGATGGATTGTTGCACTAATTTTCTTACCTTTTACTTCTAAGGCATCTATTCGTTTTCCGTTGCTTAAAAGTACATTTTTGAACTCATATTTACCGCTTAGAGCTACTTGTTTATCAAAAGCTATATTTCTTGCAACATAATCTTGCCATGCAACTCGATCTTTTAGAGTCTGATTAAATATTTTTTGCTTATCTATATATTTCTGATATCCAACTTCTAAATCTGCATCAGCGAACTGTCCTGCTTCATTAATTTTATTTATATGTGGTCTTAGCCATTCATCCATCCATGCTTTCATTAAATCTGGTGGAATATTATCTTGATCTACACGTGATTTTAATAACGAAACAAAGTAATGATCATCAAAACCATCTTGCTTCAAAATTCTTGAAAAGTCCTTTAAGAACTCTACTTGCTCTCCTAATTGATGCAGCCCTGCATCTGCAAAGATATGCCATGTATCTATATACTCTGGATTAGTTTCAAATACTGCTTGAAGTTTAGGCCAAGCTGTATCAAAATCAGGTTCTAAATGTGCTTTATTTATACGGGCTTTAAGACTTTCTTTTAATTTTCCAGTAGTAATAAGATGTTCAATGTATATTTCTCTCCATCGTGCATTGGTTTCAGAAACTCCAAGTGGAAACTGTTCTTTATTCGTAACTTGTTTAAGGAACGCTGTTGCATCGTAAATATGTACGTCTTTGGCACTTTTTGGCATCGATTCAATAGATATGTGTACCCGTTCAACATAATTGTAATGGTGCCATTGAGCTCGTGTAATATCTTTTCCTTCAAGTTTATAATCAATTCTTGATGTATGGTATTTTTTCTCGGTTAATCCATCTTTAAAACTTCTTGTGTTTAAATCAATTTCACCTGATCCGATTAACTCTAGCAAATGATGATTATGAACATCACGTGTTTGTACCTTTAAAATATCAGATGCATTCTCAATGGCTTGTATTTCTGATGATAACGTTTTAAATCCTGCCTGATGTAAAAACTCCCATCCCGTAAGGTCAGTTGGTTGATTTAATATATGGCGATATAGTTGCTGATTTTTTTCAAATGCCATTTTCAACTCAGCTACTAACTCACTGTTTTTGAGATGGGTTGCTAAGCTTGGCATTAATTGTTGCGTATTTCTTAGGTGTTGAATATATAGTTCTTGCCATTGGGAGTTTGCTTCATAAGCAGCATTTGGAAACTTCTTACTATCTGTAACTTCTTGGACAAACTTTGAAGGATTATAAATATGTACTCCCTCTGGAGTTCTGGGCATAGCAGCGATGGTCATTTCTACCCGCGTAATGTAATTAAAATAATGCCATTGTACTCTACTTATTGAAGTACCATCAATTGCATGATCTTTACTTGAAGTTTTATAATTCTCTTCAAATGACGGATTCGTAAATTTGCCAGTATTTACATCGAATTCCTCAGCGCTTATTAATTTGACTAAATGCGCTCTATGTGCTTTTGAAGGATTTCTTTTTAAGATATTAGAAACACTTTTGAGTGATTCTGGCTGTGAAGCTAGCTTTACAAAACCTGTAGCATATAAAAATTCCCAACTTTGAATAGTTGCTGGATTATCGAGTATTGTTGTAAGTATATGTTGATTAGCAGGAGATGATAGTATATTCTTTAACTTATCTCCATATAAATGAGGGTTAGCTAATTGATTAACGATACTTGGTATGAGTTGTTCCGTTTCTGTTAGATGCGCTATATACAGTTGTTTTAATTCAAACCCCAATGCATGTTCTTTAAAAATCGCTTTAGCTCTTGTCACGAATTCATCAGGCTGATACTTTAATATTTTATTTTCAACACTCATTTCCTTAACGAGCGATTCAATAGTAGGTTTTAATTTGTTTTCTGAAAAATATTGCCAAGAAATACGATCTAAAATGACACCTTTTTGATTTGGATTAGCCTTTTTTTCAGCATATGCTCTGTTGGCATAATTGGTATATTTCTTTTCAATGTTTTCATCCTTGAACTTACCGTCATAATTTAGTCGATCATGTTGACGCTGTAGCCATATTTTAATAGGATTATTTTTAACAGAGTCTAAATTTCCTAATGAGGTGCTTTTTGTTTTTAGCAGATTAATAAGATACTCATTAGAGCCATTTCTTTGTAGCATTTTATTAATTATGCTTAAATAATTAGCATCTGTTGCCAGCTCATCTAATCCAGCC
This sequence comes from Flammeovirgaceae bacterium, assembly GCA_049600855.1. Classification (GTDB taxonomy): domain Bacteria; phylum Bacteroidota; class Bacteroidia; order Cytophagales; family Flammeovirgaceae; genus JBMYQA01. The sequence goes on from JBMYQA010000044.1 coordinate 11,268, forward strand.
TTTTTCAATACGATCCAACTGTTCATGTAGTCTGGCCTGCTAGTCATGATTGAACGAAATAGCGCGTTCTGCTGCCAACTATCTATAAAATCAAAACTGAGTTTTGCAGTTACCTTACTATCAACATCTTGAATTTTGTTAAATAAACTTGTTTTAAGGAGCCCATGTTTCTTTAAAATGGAATTATACATGAGTTGTATCTGCCTTGGGTTTTGTTCAAAAAGTTTAAGAATACTAGGAGATTTTTTTACAGATAGCTCAGCGATAAATTCAGGCAAATCATACACTAATTTATTCTCAGTATTGGCTAAGTTTTGGCCTTTTGTGTGCGCTTTATAGGCATTATAAGCATTTTCTTTATGAATTTTTGTGTCATTTTTATGGAGTTCAAGAATATATCTTTCCATTTCAACTTCTAACTCTGAAGCAGTTATTTTAGAGTTAGAGTCATCAATACTGTTTGTTATTTGCTTGATATTTTTATTCAGAATAGCTTCTTGGTACTTTGATTTCGCAGCTGCTAAATCGTCTTTATAGCCCCCATAACTTGCAATACGAGACACTGCTAAAAGCCCGATTGAAACATTTTTCATCAATATACTAGCCAATTTATTTTGCAATGCTTCTCCCTCTAAACCTAGTTTATAGATTTCGTCGATTTCTTTTATGATTTGATACGACGTAATAATACCCTGTGTAGAATCTAACCCAAGGTTTATCCAATACTCAAGCTTAACCCCACTCTCAGTAAAAGTATTTAATTGGTTAGCAGTGCCGTTAGGTAATTTAGTTCTCCATGGTTTTTTAGGAAGTTTATTAAACGTTTGGAGTTGCATTAAGGCTGCTGCGACACCTATAACATCTAAAGATGCTTGAGCGTAATCGACTTCTTCGCGTTGGAAGTTTACGGCTAAACTGGTAAAGCTAGAGGTGAGGCCTGCTCCTGCCCCTACAGCGGCCAATCCAGCTAATGCTAATGGAGGCAGTGCGACAGAACTAACAGCGATAGATAATACTGCAACTCCCATTCCCACATATCCAGCTGTTCTTCCCCATCGTGTAGCTCCTCCTGGCGTTTCAATAGGTTGCAATCCTATTTTATTTCTGATATAAATGTATCCATCTGGATACTCGTTATAACTTGAAAAGGAATCAAAGGCATCTTGTATAGCTTCTCTTCTTACATCAATTAATTCTGTATGATTACGTAATTTTTTATTGATTTTATTAAGCCTTTTATAATGTTCAAGGTACTGTTTTGTTCTGTCTTGACTATAGCCATATGTTCTCACATCATTTTTAATACCTTTTAAATCAGCTTCTGTTCTACGTTTTTCTTCATATAAATTAATTAGCTTCAGACTGATATTATTTTCAGGTGTTGCAATGCCAAAATAACGAACAATGGTGGCACCAGAAGTAAAATCATATAAGGTGTAGTACATAATACCAGGAACCCCACCTCGTGTTTTGTCTTCTGCAATAAAAAGATTGAGTTGTTGAGGAACACCGACATTATCAGGAATATGAATGGCATTTAATGAGATGATGGAATCTTTTTTAAATGAATTCATATACTTAGCTTGATGATTATAATCTTTAGTGAGTGACGTAGATTGATGTTTAGACTTTCTGTATTCTACATGACGATCAGGGTTTTTAAGTTTCTTTTTATACGATTTAACTTTATCGTTTGCTTTCGTCTTATTTGCACGCTTTCTTGCAAGTAAATCATAACTATCTGTAGTTTCTGGATTTGCTTTTATGTATTTATGTGCAAGTTCATCTCGATTAATTACTCTGATGTATTGGCTTAATAACTCAACATCATTGACATGAGCACTACGTTGTACATAAGCCATAATTAAATAAGACCCAAGCTTATCTAAACTTATAGCAGAGGTTTGTTTTTTCGTTAAACCAATGGTAACAACCTTTCCATCTGGATCACGAGCCATCCATTCAAGTACTTTAGGGTATTGATTTTTTTTAGTATTCTCTATTTTTTGGAAATTTTGATCGTCTACTAAATATAACCTAGGACGAGTCCCCAGTGCATATTCTGGTTCAGTTCCTATATTTATAAGATATTCTCTTTTTTTATCACCTTTACCTACTTCTGCATAAGAGTCGAAGGCTGCTAAGCGTTGGAATGCAGTTATCGTATCCTCTGTACTATCTTCCACAATTTTTTTCAGTCCGTAGGCACGTGCTTCTTTTGTAACATCCCATAAGTCTTTTAATAGATTCCTTCCGTTAGGATTTGATTTCGTGATGGTTATTTCTTGATAAATTTCAAATAATTCCTCACGCTGATTATTAGTGAGAACGCTTTGTAGAATTGGTGCTTCTAAAAATTCGCCTATGGAACTGAAGTCTTTAAAATCCATTCTTGTAAGAAGGTCGGGTAATATTTTCCAATCACCATTTATATTTTTTTGATAAAGTAACCCAGCATCATTTTGTATGGGAAGATTACCTAAAGAATAGGCTAAAAAAAAAGCTAATTCGTCAAGGCTTACAATATTTTCATCATGTAAAAAGTTAGTTTCTTTTAGATAAGAAGGATTCAGGTGCACGTATTGGGCCTCAATATATCCTGTATGGCTGTAACCTAATTCATCTTCATAAGTCACTTTATAAAAAAGCTCACCGTATCTAGTCATGCCACTTTTTCCCCATACATACACTTGTTGACCAGAGTGTAAGAGAAAACCTTCAGCCATATCTTCATCAAAAGATGGATCTTCAAAAACATTGTGCGTATATAAAGGGACAAATCCTTCAGGAGATTGGACAATAGCAAAATCTTCTGCCTTATAGCGAGAATTACGATATCGTTGATAATAATGACCTTCTTTTAGAGCATCTTCTTCTTCGTAACCCATAATTGATAAAATTGTGTGATATACTAAATATATTTTACTAAAATTACGGTAGATCTTTTAAAAATCAAATAGTTCTATGACACAATTACCCCAACAACTGAATGAAATTTTTGATTGGTTTCAACAAATTATTAATACTCGGTATAATGAACGACTTGCTTCTGAAAATATCAAGTTTCGATCAATTGAATTAACCCCTGTTTATATTCAGATTGATGCCACAGAATCTGGAGAAAGTATTGAATACATGTTTGCTCATCTTCTCCAACAGAATGAACCTGATCAAGAAGAACTATTCGTAATACTTCTTGCAGCAGCCCCATTTATATTGCCTACAATATTCAATATTCTCGTAAAAACACGCAGAACGCAATCCTATCCTGAATTCGGAGGTATTGAAGGCAAGCAACACCAAGGCTTCCTCCCAACGCTCGAAACCGCCATTTACCTCCTTGCTGGAAACGATGTAAACCTTCGGGTGCAGCTCACTGAAAAACTCTTTGGCAAAGAAAGTAAACTCATCAAAAACAATATCATCACCCTGCAACCAGTTCCTAAAAATGAACCGTTCCTTAGTGGTCAACTGATGCTCTCTCAGGAATGGTTGAGCCGATTAACTACGGGGCGTTCTTTTGAGCCTGCTTACACGCCAGATTTTCCTGCCAAGCAAATAACGACCAAGTATATGTGGGAAGATTTGATTTTGCCTGAAAAGACATTAGCCAATATTCGTGAAATGGAGTCTTGGGTAAAGCACCAACAGACCATTATGGAAGAGTGGGGCTTGGATCGGCACATTAAAAAAGGTTATCGTTCTATTTTTCATGGGCCTTCGGGTACGGGAAAAACCTTAACGGCTACGTTGTTGGGGAAATCACTAGATAAGCCTGTGTATCGGGTAGATTTATCCATGATTGTTTCGAAATACATTGGGGAAACTGCTAAAAATTTGGAAAACGTGTTTGCCCAAGCCGAACAACAGGATTGGATTTTGTTTTTCGATGAGGCAGATGCCTTGTTTGGAAAACGAACTACCGTTTCTAATTCGAACGATCGTCATTCGAATCAGGAAATTGCTTACCTCCTGCAACGGATAGAAGATTATGATGGAATTGTGATTTTAGCTACCAACCAGTATTATGATATGGACGCGGCTTTTGTGAGGCGTTTCCAAAGTATCATCCATTTTGAGGAACCCAAAGCGGAGGAACGTATAAGGCTATGGGATCGTGTGTTTACATCAGATAAGTTTTCCGTGTCTCCTGAAGTTGATTTCGAGAAATTGGCCTTGGAACGTCCGCTCACGGGTGGCATGATTGTGAATGTGCTGCGTTACTGTTGTTTGAAGATTTTGGAACGGGGAACCACAGTCATTGAAGAAGCTGATATCATTGCTGGTTTGAAACGGGAATACGACAAGAAACACATCACTTGGCACGAACAGCCTCGGGTAAAATACCGTCCTTTGCGGAAGGTGAAGGATGAGTTTGCCACTTCGTAACCTAAAATGGTTGGGATGGTTTTTCAAAGTCGCCCACCGTTTTATCCCAATTGCCAATCTACTTGAAAGCTTTCTGGCTTTAACAATGAAGTAATCTTCTCATATAAACTGTCTCGTTTTTCCATCTCTTTAAAAGTCAGGTAAATGGAATTACTCTTTTTGCTAATCACACTTTTGGTGTGTAGAATAATCACATGCAAGTAAGCTTTTTTCCGATCTTCGGTAGTGCCACTTGGTATGCGGTTTTTCTCAATACAGGTAATGTCATCTGCCCGAATAATAATTTCTTTTGGTGCTTCTGGATTAGAGTCGTCTATAAATTGAAAATACATGGTGATTGGGAATTAGTAATGAATCGAATGTACGAATTTTTTTATAGGATCAGATGGGTGAGTAAACCTGATTTTATGGAAAGGCGTACCACAATTTTCAAAAATCCATTGATTTATCGAAAAAATACTCATAATAACGTCGTTCTCTCTATCTTTGCGGAAATATGAAATTTTGACCGTTCACCCATGGATTCCCAAACTGCTCAGTTTCGGGCTCAAGGCCCACAACCTTCTCCTGTAGTTTTGATGTTGTTTTTGATGATGTTCTGCATTGGCGGACTACTCATCGGGCAATTTGTTATGTATATCATCGGGCAGGCCTTTGGCATTGATCTGACACAAATGGGGACGTTGTATGACGATCCTGCAAATCGGGTTCCGTTGTTGCTTTCTCAATTAGGCTACAGTGTTTTATTATTTATTGTTGCTCCCTATATCTTTTTACGTTATTTCGATGCCGATTTATTGACTGGCAAAGTGGTGGGAAATCACGGAGTCCCTTTAAACTTAGTATTACTTTCTGCATTTATTCTTTTTGCCTTTTTTCCTGCAAGTGGCTACTTCGTAGGATTAAATAAAGGCATGGCCTTGCCTGAAAGCATGGCTGGTTTCGAACAAACACTACAGAATTTAGAAGCTACTGCGGCCGAGTTGACGAACTTCATCGTTTCTTTTGACTCTACTGGAGAGTTTTTATTGGGTTTACTTGTAATTGCTGTCATACCTGCAATTGGCGAAGAATTCTTATTTCGAGGCATTTTACAAACCTATTTTGGCCGAATGTTCAAAAATGTACACCTCGCAATTTGGGTAACTGCTTTCATCTTTTCTGCTTTTCACTTGCAGTTTTATGGTTTGCTCCCTCGAATGTTGTTAGGTGCTTTATTCGGTTATTTATTTGCTTACTCAGGTCGCTTGATTTATGCCATGATCGCCCATTTTATCAATAATGGCTTTACGTTATTATTGGTGTATTTATACCAAAAAGGGACAATCAGCACAAATATTGAAGAAACAGAAGCGCTTCCTTTTTACGTAGCTGCCATTTCAATGGCAGTGGTAATTGTATTGCTGATCCGTTTCAAAAAAGATGCTACAGCAAGCTTGATGAAGGAGGAACAGTAAATTAGCGTTTAGATAATAAATCAAACAGCAAGGTATTTACATAGTAGTTGGCGGCACCCATTTTCTCTTTTTTCAAAATACCATCAGCAGCGAGTGTATTGAGGTAGTTTGCAGCGGTAACTCTCGAAATCTTAAGTTCTTTCACCAAAAGGTCAATTTTGGTATAAGGATGTGCAAAAAGGTTATTGAGCAATTCTTGGCTATAAAATTTATAATTATCTCGTAGGCGATGTTTAAAGATGAGCATCAATCCTCGGATTTTGCCAATGAGTTCAATGGTTTCACGCGCGGTTTGTTCTACGCCCCGAATCATAAAAAATAGCCATTCTTCCCACTCATTTGTATTTCTTACGTGTTGGAGTAATCGGTAGTAATCTAATTTATGCTTAATGATGTAACTGCTCAAATATAGAATGGGCAAGTCTTGTAGGTTTTGAAGGATGAGGTATAAGATATTTAGAATTCTTCCTGTTCGCCCATTTCCATCATAAAAAGGATGAATACTCTCGAATTGAAAATGAATCACTGCCATTTTTACTAATGGATCGTAATCCGCCATCGCATCATCATTGATGAAGTGTTCCAAGTTTTTCATCAATCGAGTAATTTCTTCGGGGTGCTGAGGTGGAGTATACACTACTTTTCCAGTGAAGCTACTCTTTAGCTCTGTACCAGGTACTTTTCGAAATCCTGCTTGATTTTTCTCCAAAACTTCTTGAATTTCAAGAATGGTACTGTTGGTGAGTAAACCTTTGTCGACAATTAAATCAAAGCCTCGCTTTAAAGCCGCAATGTAATTTTGTACTTCTTTGGCATTGAGTGATTTAATGGATTTGAGATTGAGATTCGATTTATACAAATCATCGTGTGTGGTAATGATATTTTCAATAGCAGAACTATCCTTGGCCTCTTGTAAACCTAGCGTATTGATTAGGATATGCTGGTTAGGTATCGTACGGACAATCCCTTTTAGTTCTGCTAAAGCTGCATGAGCTGCTGGGAGGCTTTTTAATATGGCCTTGGTTTCAATATCTTTTTGAAGCGGTAGTTCAGTGAGTATCCATGTCATATGTAAAGATTTTATGATTTTCTTTACATAGCAAGTTTCTTGTGTAAAGATTTTACGATTTTCTTTACAAATGGGAAAGGCTGATGTTAACAAGTTGGCTTTTTCTTTACCTAAGTAGAACCATAAAAATGCTTCTGAAAGCGCTAGGCTACAATAGCTGTCACCTCAATTTCAATTAACATTCGAGGATCAATGAGCTTGGATACTTCTACCATAGTTGAGCTCGGCTTAATCGCGCTGAAAAACTCGCCATGCGCTCGGCCAATATCTTCCCAATGCGCCTCAATATTTGTGACAAACATGCGTGTACGGACTACATCTTGCAAACTAGCTCCAGCTTCTATCAAAGCTTGTTCTATAATTTGGAAAATGACTTTGGTTTGTTGATAAGGGTTGTTAATTCCTTGCAATTCTCCAGCTACCATAGCTGTAGTACCGGCTACTTCTATGGTATTTCCTACGCGAACAGCCCGAGAATAACCAACCAACTCCTCCCATTTAGCTCCTGATGATATGCGAATTCGTGACATTTTGATATGACTTGATTAACACAACTGATAATCAGGTAATTTAGTAAAGTTTAATACCAAATCCTTCAATTGATCATGACGATTCGTCGCACTTGACTTGACGATGGAAACATCAGTTTTGGTTTGAATCAAGTAGTTACCAAGCACATTAGCCAATTTATGATCTTTAACTTTTTTAAATTGAGCGCTAAAGGCATCCCAATTAATGCTTGTTTTTAGGGATTTGAATTGCCTGAGTCGCCTTAAATCATCAAAGGCATCGCCACTTGCTTTGGCAGCTAGGGCAAATTCATGACTTCTAAAGATGACTTCGGGAATTTTAAGACGAAACATCAAGGTACTACTGTCAATCCAAGATTTTCCATCGGGCCAGCCAGCTACATTGGGTGGCTTGAAAAGAATTTGCCCCAGCACTTTTTGGATAAATAAGGGAGCCATAGCATCTTCAAATTGAAGGAAGAACGTTTTTTGTAAACTTGCTACAAACTCAATAGGCGATTTAATCCGTTTGCCAATGTGTTCATCATCGTAAAACCAATCGCTGGTGAAAATCGCTTTTAGCAAACTTTTAATATCATAATCAGATTGATAAAAAATATCGGCAAGTTGATTGATTCGGGCTTCATCAATTTTGGGATTGACAAAGTATTGATAGATTTTGGTACTGAGGTAACGCGCAGTTTGTTTTTGTGCTAGGAGCATATTCAACATATCTTTTCCATCAAACCTTCCTGTTTTCCCAAACACGGTTTTTTTATCGTAATCGTGCTGTTTGCTGCGAAATACAAAATCACCTTGGCGGTTAAAGCCCCAACCCGTGAAGGCACGAGCAGCTTCTTTAATGTCCGTTTCTGTGTAATTTCCTCGGCCTAAGGTAAACAATTCCATCACCTCGCGGGCAAAGTTTTCATTGGGTGATTTCTTACGGTTTTGCTGGTTATTTAAGTACTTGAGCATCACCTGATCTTTGGAGATCGCAAAAAGCAAATCCCTGAAATTACCTAAAGCATGCTGCCTCAACAAATTGTTTTGGCGTTGAGCAAAATAGGGATTCTTCGATTCACTGGCAAAGTGATCGTGCCAAAACAACGTCATTTTTTCGCGTAAAAACCCTTTGGTACGCACCATTTGCGCTAACCACAGTAAGTTCAAGTCAATCACGCCTTCTCGGGCTGTTTTTAACATGGCTTTACGCGCTTCTTTGTCGGCATCTTTGAATTTAGCAAATAGCCCTTCCTGAAATTCAAATACCTTGATGTATTCAGGGTTTTCAGCAGGAGCGAATAGTTCATCAAACAATTTATCAGCAGATTTGCCAATGGCTTTTTTGACCTCACTAAATGAAGCTCCAAAACCTGCACGATGATATAAATGTTGAACTTGCCGTTGGTTGAGTTTCATAGGAATGCGTTTTTTCTTACTTAGAGTGAGTAAGGGGCCAAAGGTTTAGTAAGAAAAATAATAAAATGGACAAATCATTTTAGCACTCTCCCTCTGTTAGAAAAAAAGATTTAAAAATACACTTAACTTTTGTTGAGGTAATTGGATAATCTAAACTTAAATAGTAATTCCTAACTCTCGAAACATATCATTAGTATTTAAAAACCGCACACCTAAATCATTACATGGTTCTGGTATTTTGATTTTATTCTTGCGAGCAGGGTTAGAAATTTCATAGGTAGTAATCTTACAGCCTGTATGCAGGGCATAAGCAACAAGCCAAGCATCTGCTTCAGAAGCATCCATAAATTCGTTTATAGCTCGTTGTTGATAATGTGATGCCTTTCCTGCTGTCCATGCAGAAACTTGGGTATATTCAGTTAGAACTACTGATGTACCCTTCCAAAATGTTGATGGAAGATTCTTTTTACACCAAGCTGTTAAATTGTCAGGATTGGGATAAATTTCATCTCGAACTTTATCAATGCTAACAATCGTTCCATTATCTGCCAAATCCTTAATTTTTAACCAAAAGCTAGGAATTACATCTAATGGATAATATGTTTTATGGGCTTCTATTAGGAAGTTTGCATCTACTACATATAAACTCATAGTTGATTTATAGATATTCGTTTAGTAACTTTTCATAAGTACTTGCTTTTAATCCAGTTAACTTAGTAGCATCACGGTATAAAAGTTTGTTTGACAGTACGGCATGATTGATATATGCCGCAAAGGTGGGGCTTACACGTTTCTTAGCAGTAGCAAAGAAGTTGCCTCCTGGTTTTTCTTTTAATTTACTTCGTTTAAAAGCAAAGTCTTTCATATAATTATTGTATAATTTAAAGAATTGAGCTTTAGAAATAAGGTCTAAATCTAAAGCTCTCCTCATAACTACTATAGGACTTACTTTAAAAAATCTACTAATACTTTTAAAGTCTCTATTTTCATTAAAAACAGTAATAAAGCTTTCTGCCGGAACTAAAAACTCAGCTGCTACCTTATCACACAAAATTTCTATTTCATTATCAGCAGGATGCATTCTATTAAAGTCAAAACCTGCACTTTTTCCTACCCAGATATGAGCCAATTCATGGACAATAGTAAACATCTGTGCTGATTTGCTATCGGCCGAATTAATAAACATAAAAGGACAATATTCATCAACCAATACAAACCCTCTACACTCTTCTACAGGAATTAATCTGTGAGTATTATTTCCAACTACACCATTAAATGATATAATCACGCCAATACTTTCAATACGCTCAGTAAGGTAGTTTAATGCATTTTCCCAATTTGGAAAATCCATTGCCCAAGTTTCACTTAAACCTAAAGTTCGACGAATATCATTTACAATAATTTCTACATTGTCTACACCTTCAAACTTTCCTACAAACCCAAGAGGTTCATTATGCTCTTCTATAAGATAATTACGAAGCCATTCTTGCCTGTTTTGTAAAGTTATAATTGTATCATATACATTTAAGCTAACACTAGTAGGTGAAGCTTGACCAGTTCTAAAAAAAGGGATAGGAGTAGGCTCTTCAGGAGGTTCTTGTAGCATTAAAAAGCCAAATGGAGCATGAGTTTGTTTAGCAAATGATTCTAATTGCCTTAAGGTAGGTTTGGTTTCTCCATCCATCCAACCTTTAACTTTTGGGTTATTGATTAGGAACTCATGCTCATCATATCCAGCTCGGGAAATAGCCCAAGATAGCATATTTGCATTTATATTAATTCTTGCTGGCATTGTGTTAGTGAATGAAAACGAGTGAAATAACCTTTAACAAATTATAATACTAATACAAATATAATAAATAGCAAATATTTTTAAGATAGATGTACTATTACCAAAGATATTACGGATAAGCCTTCTAAAGTGTTTATATTAAAATATATTGTGCTAAATAAATACAAAACTTTCCATGCATTAATACTAAATTGCCTCAAGCCGATACGAATTTAGCCACAGGCAAACGATTTCAAGGCTTATCCCCTATATTTGGTTTTTGATATTTATTTTAAGTTCATCATCAAAATGAAAAGAGATACCCAGATTTTCGACCTGATTAAGCAGGAGCAACATCGGCAGGAGTCAGGCATTGAGTTGATTGCCTCTGAAAACTTTGTCTCTTCCCAAGTAATGGAAGCTATGGGCAGTGTATTAACCAATAAATACGCTGAAGGATTACCAAACAAACGGTATTATGGCGGTTGTGAGGTAGTGGATCAGGTAGAGGATTTGGCTAGAACACGCCTTAAGGAGCTTTTTGGAGCGGCTTGGGTGAATGTGCAACCACATTCAGGGGCGCAAGCAAACGCAGCAGTCATGTTGGCTTGCTTGAAGGCTGGCGATAAAATTTTAGGATTTGACTTATCCCATGGTGGTCACCTCACCCATGGTTCTACGGTAAACTTCTCGGGAAAATTGTACCAACCCTCTTTTTATGGAGTGGAAAAAGAAACGGGTACGATTGATTGGGATAAGGTAAAAGATACGGCCCGAAAAGAACAGCCGCAAATGATTATTTGTGGGGCATCTGCTTACTCTAGGGATTGGAATTATGAAGTATTGCGTGAAATAGCCGATGAAGTTGGTGCGATTCTTTTGGCAGATATTTCACATCCAGCAGGGTTAATTGCCAAAGGCTTGTTAAACGATCCATTAAAACATTGCCATATTGTAACCTCGACTACGCACAAAACATTGCGCGGCCCAAGAGGTGGGGTAATTATGATGGGAGAAAACTTTGACAATCCTTGGGGATTAAAGACACCTAAAGGAGCTGTACGTAAAATGTCGGCTATTTTAGACTCTGGTGTTTTCCCTGGTACGCAAGGTGGTCCACTAGAACATGTGATTGCTTCAAAAGCAGTGGCATTTGGTGAAGCCTTATCAGATGGTTATACGACCTATGTGAAGCAAGTACAAAGCAATGCACAAGCCATGGCAAAAGCTTTTGTCGCTAAAGGTTATGATCTCATTTCTGGTGGAACAGACAATCACTTGATGTTGATTGATCTACGTTCTAAAAACTTAACGGGTAAAGTGGCCGAAAATACCTTAGGGTTGGCTGATATCACCATCAACAAAAATATGGTGCCGTTCGATGACAAATCTCCTTTTGTAACTTCTGGTATGCGTGTAGGTACGTCTGCGGTAACCTCAAGAGGTTTAGTAGAAGCGGATATGGAAAAAATCGTTGATTTGATTGATACCGTATTGATGAATGTAGAAAATGAAAGCAAGATTGCCGAAGTAAAAGAAGAAGTAAACAATTGGATGAGTAAATTCCCGTTATTTGCTGCTGATGGCGAGTTGGTATAGCAACAAATTCGTGACTAATAATGAAGGGGCTGCAGTTTACGCAGCTCCTTTTTTATACCTCATTTACCCTTTCTTTCATGAATCTTTCAATTGATAAATGGTATTGAGGTTTCGACCATAACCATTGTAATCCATTCCATAACCAATCACAAAGTCATCTTCAATTTCGAAGCCCAGGTAATCGAGGTTAACCTCACATTGCAGTGATTTGGGCTTTAGCAATAAAGCAGTTAAGGCTACCGAAGCGGGTTCAAACTTGGCTAACTCTTGCAGTAGCGCTTGCATGGTTAACCCTGAATCAACAATATCTTCTACAATAATTACATGACGATCTCGTATTTCATCGCCTAATCCAATCAATTGCTTTACTTCTCCTGTAGAGCTTTCCCCTTCGTAAGAGGACAAGCGCATAAACGTGATTTCAACAGGAATGTCGAGGTGTTTTGCCAAATCAGAGGTAAACATAAACGCTCCGTTTAATATGCCCACCATTAGCGGATACTTTCCTTTATAATCCTGATTTATGCGTTGAGCAATGTCAATCACTCGTTCTTCTACCTTTTCGGCATCGAGGTAAGGGATAAAAGCTTTTCCGGCAATTTGCATGACTTGTTAGGAAATGGGTTTAAAATTTTTCCCAAGATAAGTTTTTTGTTACTTTTCCCCATGAGCTTGTCTAATATTAAGTAGACTGTTCTAGGGAATAATGGCAAAACTTAAATAATCGCAATTCATCATGAGATTCATTATATATTGAGGCTTAAACCTTTTTAATCTTACATGTTTGAACAGCGAAACCATTGAGTTTGCCAATTATTTCATGTAAATTTCTTAACATCTAATCAACTAAACATTCATGAATCGTTTTAGAATCACGCTCTTATCTTGCTTTATTGCACTTACACTCATGGCTAATGAATGCAAAAAAGAGTCAAAATCGAATGTAAGCTCAGATAAAGCTATGCGCACGGCAACGGCTCAAAGTATTCTTGACCAATTGTATGAAAAAGATTGGTATCATTCGCGAGAAGAAGATGAAGGTGAGGTAAGGGTATATCGAGATGGAAGTTATGAGTTCCCCCCATCTAGGGCAGCTCGCCACGGCTTTCAATTGAAGAAAGATGGTACATTTTGGGAATACGGATTTGGTCCAGATGATCGCCCAACAAAAACAGAAGGAACTTGGGAAATGAAGGAAGGAAGTGAAGAAATTAACATGAAGCTGACAAAGAATGAGATGGAAGAGTCTTATACTTTACAGTTTATCTCCTTCGAAAATAATATCTTGAAATTAAAAAAAATGAACTAACAGGAGTAGGCTGCCTAATTTGGCAGCCTATATTTTGAACGTCTGAACTAAACTGCTTATAAACAAAAATTACAAGATACGAGTAGATAACATGGGGCACTGTTCTATTAATTATGATCGCTAATCACTTTCGTAAGTTAATGACTGTTGCGTAATGTTTCATTCGAAAAGATCAACCATAATAACCATAGTTAAAGATTAAAAAACCAAATAGTTGAGACGTAAATTCCTTTTATTCACCAATAAGGTGTTAGTAGTGCTCAGTTTGCTCTGCTACCTCAGTACCTTAGTTTCGCCTGAAACATTTTGGGTGGCAGGGTTCTTTTCCTACCTCATTCCACCTTTATTTATTCTTCATGCCATTTGCTTGTATTTGTGGTATCGTTGGGATAAAATCAATATGCTGTATTCCATTGCCGCAATGGTGATTGGATATAAATTTATCTTATCAACAGTAGCCCTAAATTTTGATATCGGTGGGGAATATGATTTTACCGTACTTACCTACAACACGCGGATATTTAATGCATATGATCACCTAAATGAACAGAATCAATCATCCAAAAAAATAATCGATTGGGTGAAAAATGATGAATCAGATATTAAATGTATTCAAGAGTTTTACAATAAAAGTGATTCTAAAATATTCAATACCACCTCGAAATTACAACAAAATGGAGCTTATTATTCCTATACGCAGCCTCGATTAATCAATAAAGGCCAAGAGTTTGGACTCGCTATATTCAGTAAGTTTCCGATAGTCAATAAAGGACGTATTGAATTCAAAGAGAAAAGTAAGAATGATGCAATTTACGCAGATGTGCTGATTCAAAAAGATACCGTTCGAGTGATTAATGTTCACTTGGAATCCATGAGTATTGCCGAGAACATTTTTGAAGAAAGACTTGATTTCAAAACAAATGTCAAAAATTTAACCAAAAAGCTCAGAATTGGGTTTGTCGCTCGTGCTCAGCAGTTGGCAGCTGTTGAAAAATACATTACCAATTGTCGCCACCGCGTGATCTTGTGTGGCGATTTGAACGATCCACCATACAGTTACACCTATTTGAAGCTACAAAGTATGCTCGAAAGCGGCTTCGAACAAGCAGCCAATGGTTTTGGGTTTAGTTATAATGGTAATCTGTTTTTTTTGAGAATCGATAACCAATTTCACAGCGAAGGGTTAAAACCAACGAATTATTTCACCCTTCGAGAAGTCACTTATTCAGATCATTTTCCAGTAAAAGCGCATTACAAGTTCCAATCACTTGAACAATAAATTCTCATCCATCGGATAGCCTACGATCGTTTCAAGGCTTCTTCTTGTCCAATGGCCTTTGCAATTTTTTCTAAGAGCTGGTCAGTAGGCTCATCAGGAGAATATTCGAGAGGGTTGTTAAACTTAACATGGAGGTTTACCCCACGCTTCTTAAACCGGAATCCTTTTTTGTCAAATGCCCTGCGAAAGCCGTCTACTTGTACGGGTACAACAATTGGCTCGTATTTTTTAATGAGCTGAATCACGCCTTTGCGGATAGGAGCATGAGGGCTTGTAGTACCTTGGGGAAAGGTGACTACCCAACCATAATCTAAGGCTTTTTTAATTTTTTCAGGAGCACTTCTATCAGCACCTCTATCCAAATTCTCTCCTTTGTAACGCCATGAACGTTTTACCGTAACGGCTCCAGTATACGAAAGTAATTTGGGAATAAATCCACTTTCTTTCATGGTTTCTTCCGCAGCGATGTAATAAATATTCGCTTTTGGAATGAGCATATATAGCGGATTCTTGATGGAGTTTCTAAAGTGCCATTTTACGCTACAGAAGATATGATACATCGCCATCATATCGGCATAGTAGGTTTGATGATTAGAGATGAAAAGTACGTTTCGATCTGGAAGCTCTTCCAAATGTTCGGTACCTTCTATATTCATTCGATTAATGATATTGAATCGACCATAAGTAACCGCAGCGAGCATGCTGACTAACATGCGTTTAAAGATTACCACATTACCAAATGGGTCTTTCCGAATTAATTTAATCGGAACATTACGCATTTCTGGGTCATTAGCGTTTCTTCCACGTTTAAATAATGGACGGTTTAGTAACCTGGGTGCCCTAATTTTAACTTTGGGAAGTACACTTCTTATGGGTCGTTTTTTCCTCATACTCATGTAATTGACTAAAAAAAACTCCGTATGGATGAGCATACGGAGCACATACCGAATTAAATGTAGTTGAATTCAAAGGAAAATTCAAGCAGTTTTTAAGCTTAAATCACCATAAAAGAGATCATCTCCTAGATTTTATTCCAAGGTAAGTCTGTTGTTTTGGCTCCTAAGCAGAGAAAACTATCGTTTCTGAGGGATGTTTTATTATAGTTAAAGCGCGTATTTGCTTTATTCAGTACAGCACCTCCACTTGCTTCTACAATAGCTTGTCCAGCAGCAGTATCCCATTCCATAGTTGGGTTTCGGCGGTAATAGACAGTTGCCTTTCCTTCTGCAACCATACAAAACTTTAACGAGCTTCCTCGGCTGGCTACTTCTTCGATGCCAAACAATTCCAATACTTGTTTTTCTTCTTCAGAAGAATGGCTTCTACTTCCAACAGCAACCATTTTATCCGCATTACTTGAAACTTGAAGTTGAACGGTTCCTTCTTTCGTTTTTTTGAAGGCTTTTCCTGCTGAAGCATAATATAAGGTATCTGTTACGGGTACATAGATGACACCAAGTACAGGGAAGTTTCCATCAATCAACGCAATATTAACCGTAAACTCACCATTGCGCTTAATAAACTCCTTAGTTCCGTCAAGCGGGTCTACACACCAAAAGGTTTTCCACGCTTTTCTCAACTCAAAATCACCAGGATCACCTTCTTCAGATAAGATCGGATATTGCTGATCTAATTGCTCCAAACCTTCTACAATTTTGAGGTGAGAAGCACGATCGGCAAGGGTTAATGGCGAATCATCAGCTTTATTCTCTACACCAAAATCTTTACTAGTATAGATCGCTAAAATTTGTTTACCTGCTTCAACAGCAATGTCACAAATTTCCTGAATATTGATTGAATTCATTTATGAATAAATTAAGTAATCAGCTAAAATGAAGCGGCAAGTTTACAATTTTTTTGCAAGCAAACAGACAAACGTTTGATAAATTGAGCGATAGGCATCCTGAAGTTTGGACCATTCCAATGGTGTTTTAAAGGTTTTTAACGTTTTGAAAGGCGTAAAGAGTGCTTAAAATATTGGGGGAAAATTAACTTTGCCTTGCCTCAGTACATTGTCCGTTAAGTAATTTATATTTATTGAGCTGCTAGTTGAGTTTCGAAACTCAACATTATTAGGATCGAAGATGAGCACAGTGCGACTGCCGTCTTCAATCAGCATAAAATCCAAAAAAACTTAACGGACAGTGTACTCAGTACTTTGATGACAAAGTGTTCAATAAGTTTGAGGGATATCGAAATTTACTTTCTATGAGCAACGAATCGACAACTACTTTTCAGGATCAAGAGAAACTTACTGGTTTGCAAGATAAAATCAAACAGGTGGAGATGGAAGTGGCAAAAGTTGTGGTTGGCCAGCAATACATGG
This sequence comes from Flammeovirgaceae bacterium, assembly GCA_049600855.1. Lineage (GTDB taxonomy): Bacteria > Bacteroidota > Bacteroidia > Cytophagales > Flammeovirgaceae > JBMYQA01. The sequence continues at coordinate 28,398 of JBMYQA010000044.1, forward strand.
TTAACCGACTACTCATTGGTTTATTTACCAATGGTCACATTTTAATGGAAGGTGTGCCAGGACTTGCAAAAACCTTGACTGTAAATAGCCTTGCTCAAGTCATCCAATCTAATTTCCAACGCATTCAGTTTACCCCTGACTTGTTACCTGCCGATTTGATTGGTACCATGATTTACAATCAGCGCGAGAGTAAATTTGAGGTGAAGAAAGGGCCTATTTTTGCCAACTTGATTTTAGCCGATGAGGTAAACCGTGCTCCTGCAAAAGTACAGTCGGCTTTACTGGAGGCGATGCAAGAAAAGCAAGTAACCATTGGCGAAACGACATTTCAGCTCGATAAACCTTTTTTGGTACTAGCAACCCAAAACCCCGTAGAGCAAGAAGGGACTTATCCTTTGCCAGAAGCGCAAGTAGACCGTTTTATGCTGAAAATCTTTGTGGATTATCCCGATAAGGGAGCTGAGCTAGAGGTGATGCGTAGAATGTCGAATATGGCTTTTGATGTAACGTTGGAAAAGATTTTAACAAAAGACGATATTTTTGCCATTCGTGATGCGATTAATCAGGTAGTGGTTTCTGAATCCCTAGAAAAATACATCATTGAACTGGTATTTGCTACGCGAAAGGCCGCAGAGTATGGCCTAAAGCAAGAAGCGGAATACATTCAATTTGGAGCCTCTCCTCGTGCGAGCATTAACTTACACCGAGCGGCAAAAGCAATTGCTTTCTTTGAAGGGAGAAATTACGTACTTCCTGAAGATATTAAAGAAATTGCTTATGATGTATTAAACCACCGCATCATCTTGAACTATGAGGCTGAGGCAGATGATATTTCTACTCGAGAAATTATTCAGGGCATTCTCAATAAGGTACAAATCAGTAAATAAACGTGTTTACGATAAGTGAAGCTTCATGCCTTCGTGTGAAGCTTTAAACCCCAAACGTTCGTAAAACTTGAGTGCTTCAGGGCGCTTTTTATCCGTGGTTAATTGTACTACATGTGCTTTGCGTACTTTAGCCCGTTGAATTGCCCATTTAAACAACTGCTGCCCAATTCCCTTACCTCGCATATCTTCCCGTATACGCACGGCCTCAATTTGTGCGCGTGTGCCCCCTTGGTAAGTTAAATAGGGAATAAAACTGAGCTGGAGCGTTCCAATCACTTCACCTGCTTCGTTTTCCAATACGGTCAATTCCTGATTTGCATCTCGCTGAATTTGCTTAAACGCATCGTAATAGCTTTTTGGAAGTGGGTTAGTGTGTTTTTCTCGTAATTTACCGAGCTGATCTTGAGCCAATAAAGCCACAATAGCTGGCACATCTTGTTGCGTTGCTTTTCGGAAGTTCATTTTATTTATTTTGCTTACCTCTTTTATATGGTTCTAAATGAAATCGTTGTAAGTCACTTTTTGCATAGAGTCAGATGAGTTTATCACCCTACCCATGCCCAAATCTACTGGTTTTTGAGTAGTTAAATTACGCGACTGCCTTGATTTTTAATA
>JBMYQA010000045.1:0-28919 GCA_049600855.1 Flammeovirgaceae bacterium
AATATAAACAAATCTCCAAAAAGTACTTTGATGAATACCGGCAAGGCAATCATGCCGTAAACCATGAAGCACTTTCAAGCATATCACATCCAGAGCTTGGTCGCCAGTTTATTTCGATCGGTTCAGTACTTCCTTTTTATAAAGATGGCCAGTTTACAATAGGAGAAGACATTTTTCAATTAGAAAATGCTACAGCAACACAAAGTAATGATTTACTCATCACAGCTGAAGCCTATATGCATACGCCTTACTTATGGGGAGGAAAAAGTATCTTCGGAATTGATTGTTCTGGTTTCGTTCAGCAAGTTTTTAAGGCGGCTAAAGACATTAAATTGCCCCGCGATGCCTACCAACAAGCGGAACACGGCCAATTCGTTGAATATGCCGATGCAACTGCAGGCGATTTAGCATTCTTCGAAAATGAAAAAGGCCGAATTATACACGTAGGTATTTTAACCGATGAACGTGAAATTATTCATGCAAGTGGACGGGTAAAGATTGATAATTTTAATCCAAGGGGAATCATCTCTAAAGAAACGGGCAAACACACGCACAAACTCAGCTTTATTAAACGCGTTTCGCCCCAACAAATAGATTGATTGCTAGAAGGCTGCTTCAAAATCTGAAGATTTACTGATTTTAGTGTTCTGAGAGTACACTTCGTTAACTCTCAGAACAGCTATGTAATATACTTCCAGATAAGCAGCACAATTATTGACTATTCCCCTAACCGATAAGTCGGTTTTTCCAATTCGTCTTTGTCAAAAGCCATCACATCACGGGTATTTTTTTGGACGGTTACTGCTCCAAATAAGGAAAGTACAAAGGCAAAGGCATAAAATCCTTTCTCACTGGGTTCAAGATTGGCATTCCATAGGCCAATAATTAATAAGACAATAGACAGTAAGGTGCCAAACCAGCAAATGCCATAATAAATGTCTGTAACGGGAATATTTTCTAAGCGATCGCGTACGACTTTTTGCAAAGATACCACTCCAAAGAGACCAAACATGAGTACGGTGAAGTAATAGCCTTTTTCATTCAACATCATATCAGCTCGCCAAAGTCCTGTAATAAAGCCGATCACGCCTACGCCTAAGGCAGTCCAAGATGCGGCAATAAATGCACTTGATGTTCTTTGAATCATTGTTTTGTCATTTGGTAAACATGTACTAAAGGTAGCAGACAAGCTCAAAGGACAATAACCTAAAAAGGCTGGAATCAGATTTTAAATGCCTTAAAAAAATAATCTAATCAACTATTTATCAATCACTTAAAAAGCATTAAAACAGACTTTTTAAGTAGCCACCTAGCCATCATACTTTATTCGTTTTCAAGCTCAAACTTTACGTAAAAAATGAAATCTTTTTTCCCTTCTTCAAGATTTAAAATCTGCCGCATCAAACAATTTGCATCTCGATTAGGACAAGAAAAGTTGTGTCGAATTCTAGCTTTTCGAATGGCATGTTCAGCTGCTTTGTTCGCTGAACAAGTTCCCCCAACGTAATGAGGATGTTCTGCTACAATCAGTTCATGATTGACTAAATATTCGTAAAAGTGATTAATCCAAAAGACATCGTGTGTGTTATCTACCTCTTGTTCCACAAACTTTCCGCACAAGTAAATGGATACAAATTGATTGGGGTTAGGGTAATCTTCTGTATATAAATCGGCAAGCTCTTGTTGATGTTCCTTATTCAGTTTATCCCACCAATGTGCTACATTCAGGATTTCTTGAGCTGGTATCGTGGTTTTTAGTTTCCGAGGCAAAGTAATCATGTGTGTTTCGTTTTGTCTGTGTTTAGGTAAAAAATACCTCGCAAAGATAACACAAATTCTAACTTACGTATTTCTTACGCTTTAGCTTCCAAGCTCAAGATTTCATCGCTACCTCTTACCCTCATTTTTCCACTACTGTGCCATCTGCAAATTTGGCAAAACGTCCTTTTGCTCTAGGATGAACATGATCGTGACTCGGCCAAGGCCAGCCTCCAAATTGGGTGGCATAATAGGCATTCATGGCATTTTGAATCTCTTGCTGAGTATTCATCACAAATGGCCCGTGTTGTACCACAGGTTCACCTATCGGTTTACCTTGCAACAACAATAAGAAAGCGGTTTCATTGCCATTCTCAATAAGCACTTCTGCATCTGCTTGTAGGTTAGCCGCATGGTAATGTGGTAACGCTTTTCCAGCTATTTGCAACTGATCTCCTTTATAAAAATACAACCTACGATTCACATGCGCTGAGGCTGTAGGTAAGTTCCAAGTTGCTTGGGGTGCTAGTTTGATGGTCCAAATAGCCAATTCATTTTCAGGATCAGCAGCCCATGAGTTTGGCGCTGGTGCTGGAGCTTTAATATCGCCAATTTGCCCCGCAATGACATTTACTTCCGTTTGATGTTGATTCGCATCCAAATGCGTGTATAGCGGAATATCTTCACTCCATAACATGGCAAAATGAGGTTCTGCCATTTTTTTAGCTTTGGACAGGTTTAACCAAATTTGAAATAGCTCAAATGGGTTATCACTTTCTCGATTTAATAAGGGGAACATTTCTGCATGTTGAACGCCTTTTCCTGCGGTCATCCATTGCACATCTCCATTGCCAAAACGCCCTGCGGCTCCCAAAGAATCAGAGTGATCTACTAAACCTTTTTTGGCAATAGTCACCGTCTCAAAACCTCGATGTGGGTGGGCTGGAAAGCCTGGAACGGTTTGCCCATGATACATCCGAAACCCATCTTTTACCGTAAAGTCATTTCCGAGATTTCTCCCTTCCAATGAAACATTTGGCCCCATTTGCTCATTTCCAGCAGGATAAAAATCTTCATGATGCACACAGAATAAAAATGGATCGCTGGTCTCCCAAGGAAACCCTAATGGTGTAATTTGTTTGATGGGACTTTTCATACTTTTCGACTTTTACGTTTACTGTTATAGAATAAACTTAGGAAGCTATCGAAAGGTTCGATCCTGTAGCTTAGAGACATCCAAAACAAAAAACACGAGCCGTCATGTCCCGTGTTTGTTAAATACTAAGAAAAAACGTGATAAATATTTCGCAATGCAGCACAGAAGTATCAAACTACGAAAATTAATTCCTTCTTCACTTACAGTTTAAACACTAAACCTGCGCTAAAAAACAACTGAGGTGTTCGAATACGCTTCAGTATCGTGTGCTCAGGGTTAGAGCCAGAAGGCGCTGTGTAAGTCGTGGTAGTCGTTGCCTCTGCTTCATCCGCATCTCGATGGGAAATAACAATTGGCTGACCATTAATATCTTCATCGAAGTTATCTAAATTAATAAAGTTAGCTGCTGAACCTTGCGAATAAGTCATCCGAAAATCCAACATGATCGATTGATCTAACCTAACCATTGCACCTACTGCCCCACCATAGACAAAGGTTAACGTGTTCGTAAGGAAATCTGTTTCATAATGTGGACAGTCTGGTTCTTCTTCTATTAAAACACTGCTGGTACTAAAAAGCCATCTGCTTCCAATAATTCCATCTAAATAAGGTGTTACTCCCATTTCCTTAGTCGTTAAGCGTCCAATTAAATGAAAGCCTGCCGATTGGTTTCGCGCACGATATTCTACGGGTTCGGTACCATAAGCCCTTAAATCCAGCATTTCCATTTCTGTACCTGAACGCATGTAATCGAGGTGAGTACCTAACTTAATATTCAACAAATTTGAGGAAGGAAGCAAAGAAGGACTAAATACTTCTAATGCAATTCCACCACCATTGCGATAGTGATTATGCTTTAACTCTTGTACAGGAGTGGCAAACATCGCTTGTATACCCAAACTCCAAGGGTTAGGGTTAGCTTTTCGTATTGAGGGAGCGCCAATACTTATGAGTTGAGCTTGTGCAATGACAGTAAGACTTGTTAAACCCACTATCATGAATACGACTAATAATCTGCTTTTGTTAATTTTCATAGTCTTTTCTTTATTTAAATTATGGATGTGATACGTTAATTTTCTCAATTCATAATATATTGAAAAAATGTCAATATTACTAGCGATTTTGATTATATTTTTGACTAAGCAAATGTGATATTTCCTAAATAAAAGCAAAAAACACGAGCCTTTACAGCCCGTGTTTCGGTATAAATACTAAGAAAAAAATTACAGATTTCCTCGTAATTCTTGCTCACGCTCAATAGCTTCGAACAAAGCTTTGAAATTGCCTTTTCCGAATGAACGCGCACCACGTCTTTGGATGATCTCATAGAACACCGTAGGGCGATCTTCTACAGGTTTCGTGAAAATTTGAAGCAAATAACCTTCATCATCACGATCCACCAAGATATTGAGCTTTTTGAGTGGCTCTAAATCTTCTTCAATATCTCCTACGCGATCTAATAAATCATCGTAGTAGTTATCAGGTACGTATAAGAATTCTACACCACGCTTTCTCAATTGAGTAATGGTAGAAACAATGTCACTAGTAGCAAGAGCGATGTGCTGTACACCAGCGCCATTGTAAAACTCAATGTACTCTTCAATTTGAGATTTGCGCTTACCATCTGCAGGTTCATTGATAGGGAACTTCACATAACCATTGCCATTTGATACTACTTTAGACATCAATGCAGTGTACTCTGTAGAAATGTCTTTGTCGTCAAACGTCAATAATAAGCTAAAGCCCATCACTTTTTCGTAGAACTCCACCCATTCATTCATGCGGCCTAATTCTACATTACCTACACAGTGATCTACATACTTTAAGCCAACGCCATTATTTTCAAAAATAGGCTCTTTGGCCATAAAACCTGGCATAAATGCACCGTTGTAGTTTTTACGCTCCACAAATTTGTGAATCGTATCACCATACGTATGAATACCAGCAACCACTACTTCACCATGCTCATCGGAAAGTACTTGAGGCTCCATATAGGATTTCGCACCACGCTTAATGGTTTCTTCGTATGATTTACGGGCATCATCTACCCATAAAGCCAATACTTTCACCCCATCACCATGTTTTTTTACATGATCAGCGATTTCAGAATCTTCATACAAAGAAGTGGTCAATACAAAACGTAATTTGTCTTGTTTTACTACATAAGAAGCCCGATCACGCACGCCTGTTTCAGGACCTGCATACGCGCACAAGTCAAAACCAAAAGCTGTTTGGTAGTAGTGAGCGGCTTGTTTTGCATTGCCTACATAGAATTCAATATGGTCTGTGCCATTCAGCGGCAAGAAATCAGGGGTATCTACTAATTTATCCTGTGTTGTTAGTTCCATTGGAAAAAATCGTTTATTCAATGAAAAAAAGTTATTGGTAAATTACAGCACTTAGAGTGGTTATGCTCTAATGCTTGTGCAAAAATAGCGAATCTTATTGTCTTATGCTGTCATTATTTAAAATGATAAAAATCACCCCGCTAAACTGACGATTCTATGGGATATTTTGGATAATTTCAGATTAAGTTTGTAATCAATCAGATGAGCAACATACTGAAGTATTGCTGATCATCTATTTGTATCCGAAGAAATCAAGTTTACTTCGTAAATAAGTATATTCGCTTTCGGTAGTAACTTTATTTTAAATCATCAACACATTAACCTCATGGCTGAAGAAAAAAAGATTAAAGACCAAGCAGTTGAAAAACTCCAAAAGGTAAAAGGAGAAATTGAACACCTTGAAGTACAACTTGCGTTAGGTAAGGCAGAAGCCGTAGATCATTTTGAGAAGAAGAAGAAGGAATTGCATGATATGGTGCATGCTGCCAAAGAAGAAGTCACAAAATTATCTGCATCAGGTAAAAAAAGCATGGAAGAGCTGAAGCCTGAATTGGAAGATTTACAGGTACAATTGGCATTAGGTAAGGCTGAATCGTTAGATGCCTACAAAAAATATGAAAAAGATGTAAAGCTGGCTATCCATAATTTTGTGCACAAGGCTAAAAAGATTTATAATGACAATGCCGCTGAAGGAGAAGAAAAATGGGATGGGTTTTTAGCAGAGATGAAAGAAAAAACAACCGAATTCCAAACTCAACTCGATATTTTTCGCGTACAGATGGCATTAGGTGAAGCCGAGTTTAAACAAGAATTTGAAGAGAAAAAGAAGGAGTTTGTGCGTGATGCTAAAAGCATTGCCGACAAAATTGATAAAAACTTAGAATCCATTGAACACTCTGTAGAAGAGTTTGGAGATGACTTAGCACACAAATTTGGAGAATTAAAAGATAAATTTATTTCTTGGTTTTAAGTTGAGTTTGGAAACTCCATGTAGGCAACGTTGAAGCAGCAAGTCTGCCCCATAGGAAGCTTCAACGAGCATTTTAATTCTGTATGCCGACCAGAAAGAATTAGCCCCTTAATACGTTATGATTAAGGGGCTAATTTTTATTGTTTTAGTGCAATCTTAAGCTTTACCTTCCTCATTTGTTGACTCTAAATTCTTCTCGTAGCGTGATTGTACCACATCTGTCAACACCAATACCGCAATTACAAAATAGAAAGTCGTCTTGGTCATGGGTTCAATGTGTTGCCCAAAGAAAGCCATTTCTGCTAAATGTCCACCTTCTGTCAATAGCATAATGCCTACAATAAACAGAATGAATAAACCAAGTACTTCATACATCCTATTTTTCTGTAAGAACGCAGTCACGCGCCCCGATAACCAAATCATTAACAATCCACCCATTACAATGGCAATTGTCATTACCCAAAAATTATCTGTCAGTACCATTGCACTTAAAATCGAATCGAAGGAGAACACGATATTCATGATGATAATCCAGAAGAGCACCGATTTAATCGAAGCAGGTTTTTGTTCAGCAGCGTCCGATTGTTCCAATCGCATCATGTGTACCACTTCTTTCGTAGCGGTATAAATGATAAAAGCACCGCCGAGTAGCTGAATTAAACTATGTACAGTGATCTCCGCTTCAAAAATGCCTTCCCAATGGACTTCCACAAATGGGTTTTGAAAGTATTTTTGTACTTGAATGAGCACAAACAGCAATAGAATACGAAATATCATCGCAATGGCAATACCTAAGGAACGCACATAATTTTGCTTTTCTAGGGGTGCTCGTTTCGATTCAAGGGAAATGTATAGCAGGTTATCCAAGCCAAGAACTGCTTGTAGGATGACCAACATCAACAGTGTAAAAAGATGTTCAATCATGTCTATTTAGTTTGATAGGTGAAATCTAATTTTCGAGGATGGCAGCAATTCTCACTTTGTTATTTCGACCCCAGCTTCCATCGACATGACAAAAAAGGCTTTTTTTTGCAGAATAGCAAGCATTTTTCACAAAGTAAGAAGTATTACGAGGATGGTTTAAATTAAGCTTTTTCCTGTAAAATCAGTAATTTCATACAACCTTTGCTTAAAGCGATTTAAACTGTCTTTACTTGTTTATTAAACACAAAACCTCTTTCCGTTTCGCGTTCTTCAAAATCTAATTGGAGATCGAGGATGTACATAAACTGGCGTTTATCTACAATAAGTTTGATTCCTTCGACATCATATATCTTATCAAACTCTTTTTCCTGATCGAAACCCAAGAAAAAGGAAGTGGTACCACATCCACCGCCACCACGAACTCCAATTCGCAACCCATAATCTTGAGGTATATTTTTATGTGCTAAAATATACTTCACTTCTTTCAATGCATTTGATGTGATACTTACAGGAGAATCAACCATTTCTTTATCGCTAAACTGTTTTTAGTTACTTGGGATATTAACTTGTTACCACTTTAAAAAGTTTCCATTAGTTGAAAAGTTCAACTGACGATGCTTTCTTGACCAATATAGGCAGGTAGGGTAAATCGAAATACACTTCCCTCGCCTACTTTGCTTTCCACCTGAATGCTACCGCCATTTTTTTCTACAAACTCTTTGCACAACATCAAGCCCAACCCCGTTCCTTTTTCCCCTTCAGTACCTCTTGTTGATACATGATCGTCCTCATTAAACAATCGAGCAAGATTTTCTTCGCTAATGCCTACTCCAGTATCTTTCACTAAAATTTCACACATTTCCTCTCCTAACACCTTGCCTTCCACATAAATTTCCCCATCAGTAGGCGTAAATTTAATGGCATTGGATACCAAATTTCGAATAATGAAATTGATCATGTGGGCATCCGCAAATACCACGCAATCGGCAGAAAAGTTAATGGTAAGTTTTACCCCCTTATTCTGGATATTATTCCTAAATAAACGAGCTACACTATTGGCTACCTCTTCAGGCTGCAACTTCTGCGGCAACATGTCAATGTGCTCCATTTGCGATCTTGACCATTCTAACAAATTCTCTAACAAGAGATTCGCGCTGGACAAGGATTCATGCAAATCGTTTGCAATATCAGCTACCTCTTCGGGCGTAAAGCTTGCGGCATTTTCCAACAACACATCCACAAACATGCCGATTGAAGCAAAAGGATTTCTCAAGTCATGTGCAATGATGGAAAACACTTTATCTTTCACATGATTCAACTGGCTCAGTTCCGTTTGTTGTCTTTTGATTTCTTTGAGGTAATCGTGCAGTTGTAAGGCTGATTTTACTCGGGCAATGAGTTCAATACGGTCAACGGGCTTGCGAATGTAATCAATTGCCCCTTTTTGTAAGGCATATTCCAGGTCACTAGATCCTGTTAGTGCAGTTACCATGACGATGGGAATATCTTTCGTAGCTTCTTGAGACTTTAAAAATTCTAGTACTTCTATGCCAGTCATATCAGGCATGTACCAATCTAGCAAGATGATATCAGGAGATTTCTCAAGTGCCAACTTGCAAGCCAACTCTCCATTTGGAGCACCAATTAATGAGTTGTCATCACCTAGAGCTTGCAAGTACTTGAGTATCACCATCATGGATTGCTGCTCATCATCTGCTATGAGTATTGTTTTTGCCATTAGCTTAAAGTCTATTATGTGTTTTAGCCCAATATCAATTACGAGTTGTGGAACAAATTAATAAGAAAGCAGCACTTCCAAAAATATCACTCTCAAAAGATGTGTTTATGGAGTGTTATAGACTTACCTACCTCTTGTGATTGCAATTCTACAACATCTTTGAGCAATCTTGACATTTCTTTACTTATTCTTGACATTTATTAAACAGATTCATCCAAAAATCTCGTTGAAAATAAAGCATATTTGTTTTAAAGATATTCAAAGCCTAAACGATTACTTGCCATACTATGATTTATACATACAAGCATCAACTACTTATCGGATGTGCTTTCCTAGCGCTGCTGGGTTTATTCGGAAATGGACAATTTCCCAAAAAACAAGTGGAATGCCAAGCCCAAGCAGTGTTTGCAAAATCAACAGCCCCATTTAAAACATACAGCAAAGATGACTATTGCATTCTGGTAGATATTAGTGAATCGCTGGATAAAAACTCCCCGCCTACTACCTTCCAATGGCTTACAGGAGACGGTCAACGTAAACAAGGAGTAAGTTTTGAACATTGTTATAAAAAACCTGAACGCTACCAGCTTACCTTACTCGCTACAAGTATTGTAAATCAAATCAAATTAGTAGATACCAGTTACTATCAAGTAGATGTAGCCGATTTTGCCATTATTGAAGCTAAAGCATTAGGTAGTTTACAATATTATTTTAGCGCACGAGATAGTAATTTGGGTCAACAGGTAAACATCACGAATTATTATTGGGATTTTGGCGATGGAGCATATGCCTGTACCCAAACGGGTCCAATAGCCACTCACCAATTTCCCAAAATAGGAACTTACCAACTCCGATTAATTGTGGTTGGCAAAACTCCTTCAGGTGAAGAGAAAAAAGTATTTAGTAAAAAAACGATAAAAGTAACGCAATAAATGGCTTTAAATTAGTGTCCAAAAACTTCTGAATCACACATTCCATATCTTATTCATTAACACCTCACTCATCTAAAACTTATGAAAAGAGTCAGCCTTATCATCGTCATTATTCTTTTCCAATTTTCCACATTCGCCCAGCGTTTTCCAAGCGAAGAAGAGAACATTAGCTACCTCGTCACTTTTGGAAAAAACAGTGATCCTTCTTGGGGGGATGATGATTTTAATCAGATTTTCTTCTTTTCCATTCCCAATACCTATACCCAACGTTTTTACATTCGGGTATTCGATCCTGATACGGGTGGAGCAATTGATGAGGGCAAAGGCGAATTTGACACTAAAGTGCGCTTTTCCGTCTATGGAGGTATTGGCGTACACTCCGATGAAGCCGCTCAAGGGGTTGATCCTGTAGGCAACTACCAAAGCGGCACCTTGTTAGCCACAAAGTCGTTTGGCAAAGACAGCGATTACGATCAGAGTTGGTATACCTTTGGCCCTTTTAATCCGAAAGAAGGGGAATTGGACCAGTTTGATGGTTACACCGTTTTTAAAATTATTGCAGATGGTTTAAGTGGTGATGATGGGAATTTGTACTACTATACCCTCAGTTCGTCACCCGAATACAATCAACCCATTGATGGGGCAAATGGCTTCACTTACGAGTACTCTTTTCGGCTACAAGCAGAAGCTGGCACCTCAATTATGCATGTATACCCTTACGTGACGGATAACGTCATTGCCATTCAGCAACACAACTTTGATTTTGATAGCGATGGACAAATTCTCCTGTACTCCATCAGCAAATTCCGCAACTCAGGCACCATTTCGGGCGATAATCATTGGTCATCGAGCAAACATCCCATCACCCTCGAAGAGAAAAATTCTTCTATCGACATTCAAATTGTTAAGCGAAAAGCATTTAACAACAATATTGTCTTTTACGTCACCAATCAATACAATAAGGCCTTGCCCTTTTTTAGTGTCCCCATCGGTGGGCCGCCAAAGTTTAAGTTTAGCCCAAAGATTCGGAAGAAATCGGGGAATTAAAATAGTTAAAAAATTCCCCTTCATTCATTTAGTAATCCTCAAACAATAACGTCCCGATTTGTGACAGCTTATTTTTTGAGGATTACTTACTGAAATACTCTAATATTCAGTAACTTGGCACAAATCATCAAGTATGAGGAATGCGCATTCGAATCTGTACCATACTGTGTTATCTCATCGCCAACTTTTGGGTATTGCCATTGGCTGCACAATCGCCAGATTCTCATCAAAAGGCGCGCTATGTTGCCCCTGATGGCACCATCTACCATCCTATGAGTGAACCATTGTATGTGAATATTGGCACCAAGGCCGATCAAACAGATATTTCCTTGAATGGCGGAGATACCGCAGGGATTTTTGCCAATAAATCGGGGAAATTCTACCTTGATGTTGTGAAGCAAAATGGTTTGCGCATTCCTAATGGACGTAACGTACTCATTATAGATGGCAGCACGCCTAATAGCATCCACAAATTCAGTAATGCTCCTAAAGCCATCAGCCGAGGAAATCTTTATTTTGGTAACGGCTTAATTTGCACCCTCAGCAGCACTGATAGTTATTCAGGCGTTAAAAATACCTATGCGGCACTGAATACAACTACATTTACCCCTTATGCCAATTCCCTTTCCATTACTCAAGAAGGGCCTCAGGAGTTACAGTATTATGCGGTAGACCAAGTAGGCAATGCAGAATCGGTAGCGAAACATTCATTTATTGTTGACCTCACACCTCCTGTAAGTAGTTATGAAAAGGAGGGACGCTATTTTCAGGATATTTTTGCGAGAAGTGCGCGTATACAATTGACCAGTCAGGACAGTCTAGCGGGTGCTGCCAAAATTGAATGGCAGCTGAATAAAGGTTCATTTCGGCGGTATAAATCTCCTATCCTATTAACTCAACTAAAAGATGGCAAACATACCCTCTCGTATAAATCAACCGACTTGGTAAAAAATGAAGAAGCCCTCAATACCTACGAGTTTGCCGTAGATCGCATTGCTCCGATTGTGCAATTTCAATTCATTGGCGAATATTTTGTTCGAGATAAAATCTATTTAGCAGCCAATACGCAATTGCTGTTATTTGGGGTGGATAATCGTTCAGGAATTCAACACATCTATTACAATTTAGATCGACGAGGCGAACAAATTTATGAACAGCCTATTACTTTTACCGACTTTACAGGAAGTCATAGTTTACATTATTATGCTATTGATAAAGTAGGCAATTCGAGCAAGCTACAGTATGCAAAAGTTCAATTTACCTTTGACACTGAAGCTCCACGCTTTAATGATGCCTTTGAAGGCCCTTATGTTCAACGTGAGGATACACTTTTTATCAGAGAATTCACCAAAATCAAAACTTCCATCACCGATAGTCAATCTGGCCTTCAGCAAAGTACCTATCAAATAGATGAAGGCTTGCCCTTTCCCTACAATGGCGTACTGCGTGTAAGGGATGCCGGTTTTCATCAAATTCGATTTACAGCCAAAGATTGGGTCAATAATAGCGCTCAACATGAATTATCGGTTTTTGTCGATCGGCTTCCGCCAAACATTACCCCCACGGTAACTGGAGATTCGCTCGGACTCCGAGAAATTAATAGTGAACGCTACAAAATTTATTCGGGCAACTGTTCCGTAAGCATGGAAGCCCAAGATCAAGCATCGGGTGTTGATGAACTTTATTATGTAATTAATGGCAGTTTAAAGCGGAATTATTCAACAGCAATTCATAACTTTAAGAAAAAGACACCGATTATCTTAGAACTGTTCGCAGTAGATCAATTAGGAAATACTCATCGACAAGTAATTCGATTATATATTGAAGACTAAAATTAGCATATTCTTTCATCCACTCAGTACCATCATTTACACAGGTTTACTGTATTTACTGTTCGCACCTTACGGATTACAGGCACAATCTGGAAACTTTAAAAGCTATACCGAAGACGATGGTTTAAAAGATTTATTTATTTATTCTACCGCTCAAGATAAAGACGGGTATTTGTGGATTGGTACCGGTAATGGCGTTTTTCGGTTTGATGGGAAAGATTTTAAAGGTTATTTAGAGCCCAACACTTCTCCAAATAGTTTTGTTACGGCCTCTCTGACCGATCAAGCCAAACAACTTTGGATCGGTCATTACAATGGAACCATCAGTAAATATTTTTCGCAAAAAGATACTTTTGAAACCTTTCCACTAAAGAAGCCGCTCACCAGTAAAATCAACAAAATGATTCAGGGCAATGGCGATTATTTTTGGATTGTCTCCCAAAGTAATGGCATTGCAAAAGTCTTTGAAGATGGCAGCCAAGACTTTTTTGTACCCACAGAACCATGGCTCATTTTTAGCATGGCAGAAGTGAATAACAAAGAAATTTTGTTGGGCACTCACGAAGGCTTATTTCTCTGCGAACTCGAACAAGGGCGAATTAAGTCAACATTTCATCACCCTTATTTTAAAGACATTAAGATCCACGATATTCAAGCAAACCAGTATGGTGAAGGCTTTATCATTTGTACCGAAGAAGAAGGCTTATATTTTTATAAAAATAGTCAGCAAGTCGAGCAATTGAGTGTCGAACAGGGCATGCCCAGTGCTAATGTGAAAACGGTTTGTCAAAAATCTGCCAATGAACTTTGGGTAGGAACAGATCGACATGGGGTTGTGTTAGTCAATCCCAATGCGGTAGGAAGCAGCCGCATTAAACGTATTTTTAATTCCAAAACAGGTACAAAGAGTAATTACATCAATACGATTTTTCAGGATAGAGAGCATAATGTGTGGGTGGGTTCAAACGGAGATGGCCTTTGGGAATATCGGGGTGAATTTTTCACGCTCTACAATGATCGTAACCAATTTATACGGGTGTTCACGCAAACACAAAGCGATGCCGATCATTATTGGCTAGGCACAGCAGATGGAATTATTGGACTCAATACTGCAAGAGATGAAGAGCATTATGAATATTTTTCGTCAAGGCATCCATTGAAAGGCAAAAAAATTAATGTTTTATATACCGATAAAACAGGGAAAGTTTGGGTAGGTACCGATGGACAAGGCGCTTATCGTTTTGATCCTGACAAACCTAAAAACGTAGAGTATTTGAATAAGCGTAGAGATTTTGATGGTAAAAAAATCAAAAGTATGGCCACCGATTCAAAAGGAAACATTTGGATCAGTACCACCCTCCGAGGCGTTTTTAAATATGCTTTTGATGATGACCAATTTTACAATTTCTCTACTAGGAGCTCTAATCAAAATGGTCGAAAGCAACATTTTCCAGACAATATCCAAAATATTCTTGTAGACTCTAAAGATCAAGTATGGGTGATTGCTCCTGGCTTTGGCGTGGGATACATGCAAGAAGGCAACCTCCATTTAATACGAGAAGATGCCATAAAAAACATGGAATTCTATTGCCTCGCTGAAGATCTTAATGGTGATATTTGGCTAGGTACTGTAGGTTTTGGTGCATTTCGTTACAATGGAAGTAACTTCAGGCAAATGACCACTGCGGAAGGCTTACTATCTAATTATGTGAGAAGTATTGGCTGCGATACCTTGGGAAACGTGTGGTTTGGTTCTAGCAATGGCATCGCGAAATATGAGATTGAAAACAATATCCTTCGAACCTTTGGCAAAAGTGAAGGACTCGGTGATCTTGAAATTCATCCAAACTCATTCTTTAAAGATCAACAACAACACATTTGGTTCGGTACCAATAAGGGAACTTTACGGTATGATCCTACAAAAGACAACTACAACGAATTAGCACCCAACACAATAGTCACCTCATTCCAGTTAAACGATCGAAAAGTAGATCTTTTAGGCGAGCTCACCTTCCCTTATAAAAAGTACAAACTCCGTTTCGACTTTGCAGGAATTAGCTTAAAAGACCCTGAACGCATTGAATATGAATACTTTTTGGAAGGTTTTGACGATGAATGGCGAAGAAGCAAAGAGCGTTTTGCCATTTACCCTAAAGTAGATGATGGCACCTATGCCTTTAAAGTACGTGCCGCCAATAGTGATGGGCTTTGGAATGAAACGGCCATCGAAATCCCTTTTACCATTAAAAAACCCATTTGGGAAGAGATATGGTTTTACATCCTCATGTTCCTCATTTTAGGTAGCGCCATTTATGGCTACAACCGAGCCCGATTACTGCGCTACCGAAGAGCCAATCAATTACTCGAAGAAAAAGTAACCCAACGCACACAAGAACTGCAAGAGCAAACGAATCGACTAGCACAAGCCAATGGACAACTCGATGAAAAAAATCAAGAAATAGAGCAAGCCTACCAAAAACTAGTCAGTCTCGAAGAATTTAAGGATAAAATGACGGGCATGATTGTGCATGACATGAAAAACCCATTGAACTCAATCATTGCCTTGTCCAGAGATAAAATGCCTGCCGTAGAACAATCGGGCAAGCAAATGCTACAAATGGTCATGAATATTCTGGATACCCAAAAGTTTGAAGATACACAGGTTCAACTCACCTTAGGGGACTATCAGCTCATTGATGTAGTAGATGAAGCGTTGGTTCAAGTGACCTTTTTGGTGAAGCAAAAGGGGCAAACAATCGTCAACGAAATCAATCCATCTCATCGTGCGCGCTTCGATTGGAATATTATTTTACGCGTTTTGGTCAATTTACTCACCAACGCCATCAAGTACAGTCCGCCAAGTGGTGAAATTGTGGTAAAAGCCCAACCCATTCATGCAGACCAGGAGAATTTCATTGAAGTCAGTGTTGTCGATTCAGGAGAGGGCATCCCTGCTGAGCATGTTCCACACATTTTTGACAAATTTTATCAAGCCCAAGCGAAAAGTTCTGGTGCCGTACGATCAACAGGCCTCGGCCTAACCTTTTGTAAAATGGTAATAGAGGCTCATGGCGGACAAATTGGAGTAGATTCTGTTCAAGGTGCGGGCAGTACTTTTTACTTTTCCATTCCTCAACTCAGTGATGCTTCTGCTGAACATATGGTAGAGTCGAAAGCCACAGGCATCGAAGAAAAGAAAGTGCAGCTCTCAACAGGAAGCAAGAGCAGTTTAACGCAAATCATCCAAGCCTTGGAAGAAATTGATATTTACGAAACCAGTAAAAACCTCACGCTATTGAATCAAATAGAAGGAAATGGAAATACAGAAATTGTAGAATGGAAAGAAGAAATGGAAAATGCCGTATTTTCATTTAATGAGAAGAAGTATCAAGAGTTGATTCAATTAGCCAAATAATCCAACGCATTTCCCACTATTTCCTCCTCGCAACAATCATTGTTTGAAGTGTTGAACTCACTAGATGCAAAAAAGAGCTTAGTGAATACTACTAAGCTCTAGTTGCTTTGAATTGTGTGATTGAAAAAGCAACTCTTCCAACATATTGTGTGATTGGAAAAGACTTTGATCGCGAGTAGCTAATTACCCGTGCACATGTTTTAGGTGCTTTGATAGGTTATTTAGGTAATTTTAAATACTTGCCTTACATAGTATTATGATTTGCAAAGCAAAAGGTAAACATGTTTTGTCTATTTTTTTTGATTTTCTTCTCAAAAAGCACTTGATAAACTGGTAATTAACTGCTTAGACTTGCAGCAAATTTTAACCCAATTTCTTCTTATTCAATAACTTTTTTCTGTTTTAACATAACAAAATATTAAATATGATACTTTTTTCAACTATTGTAATTGTTAGGACATTTCCTTGTTAAAAAAACATGAACTTTAACCACAAAGCTTAGAGGAATATTCCTGATTATTTTTCAATAAAGCGAGCATGAGTTTTGCCTCAAATAACTTTAAATTTTACCTTTCGCTTATCGCACTTTCTTACGTTGATTAAAGAACTCCCTGTGTTCATGTACTTGCTTTGGGTTTCCGAATTTTCTTTTTGTTGATGATACTTGCTTCTCCTTGTAATACCAACTGTTCAGAATCCGTTTCAAAAATTTGGGTGCTAATCGTAGCTGCACCTCTCCGTTCATTGATTTCCATCACCTCACAGATGACTTGGTAGGGCGTATTAACAAACATCGGCCGTTTAAACACTAAGCTTTGCTTCAGGTATATCGTTCCCTCGCCAGGAAAATCCATGCCCAAGATTTTAGAGAATACACTTGCCGTTAACATGCCATGAATAATTGGCCGCTTAAATGCAGTATTGGCAGCGTATGATTCATCCAAATGGATGGGATTGGTATCGCCAGTTAATTGCGCGAAAGCCTGAACTTCTGCCTGAGTATATGTGATATTGGTTTCAAAACGATCTCCTAAATTCATACATCTAAAATTCTTAATACTAGACTAATTATGATCAATGTGTCAAGCTTACTGAATTCAGTGCTTGGGTACAACTAACTTTCCAAAAACTCATGACATTTATATCAAATTGATGTCTAGCTAATTGCTTGTACTTGATTAAAATCTATACACAAACGAGTACTGTTCTATACTTTTCCCACCTTTTCAGCTTCGATTTATTAACAGCATAAACAACATTAACACTCATTAACAATTTTATTAAAAATGGCTTTAACTTTTAATTAAAAAACTGAATATCAATATTTTATACATTATTTAGCATTTGAAATAAATCAGGATTAACAAGTATTTGAATTAAAATATTTGCCTATGCGGGTATATAATTTTGATATTCGCATAGTCGAATATTATATTTGCAATGTCTGGTAAAGATAAATGTTGTAAAAAAAACCATGTGAAGAGTAGTGTGGTTTTTATGTGAAGGATTAGAGAAAGACATCGAACAACATTCCAACTAGACCATCAAAGTTGAGTAATTTTTTTCATTTTCATATTTAATAGACTAAGGGTTCTGTTGTTAACAGGACCTTTTTTAGTTTTTAAGCATCAAGAATGCTTCCTGCCCCAGATTCACAAAAAATTCCCCTCAAACTAAAATATCACCAACGTAACACGCTTCTATGTTGAGAATTAAACACATAAAATTTTTACCTCAAATTAATTGCTATACTAATTATTAGTTAAAAACTTATTCGTATATTTGCCTTATAATTTATTATTAGCCACTAAATCGTTAACATTATGGCACACCAAACTGATATTGCAATTGTAGGCGCTGGACCTGTAGGTTTATTTTCTGTATTTGAAGCAGGACTTTTGAAGATGCGCTGTCACTTGATTGATGCACTCCCTCAGGTAGGTGGTCAACTATCTGAAATTTATCCAAAAAAACCGATTTACGACATTCCAGGTTATCCAGAAATTCTTGCCCAAGACTTGGTAGATAATTTAATGAAGCAAATTGAACCCTTTGCTCCTTCTTTTACGCTAGGTGAACGCGTTGAATCGCTTACGAAACAGGATGATGATAGCTTTTTGCTACGCACGTCTGATGGAACCGAAATTCAAAGTAAGGTCATTGTAATTGCAGGCGGTTTGGGCTGTTTCGAACCCCGAAAACCAGCACTTGAAAACTTGGGTACTTATGAAGGAAAAGGCATTAATTACTTGGTAAAAAACCCTGAAGATTACCGTGGCAAACGGGTGGTACTTGCAGGCGGCGGTGATTCGGCCCTCGACTGGACCATTCATTTGGCTGATATCGCGGAGGAATTAACGCTGGTTCATCGAAATAGCTCGTTTAGAGGTGCTCCCGATTCCGCTGAAAAAGTGGTGGAACTCGCCAAAGCAGGAAAAATTAATCTACACCTCAATACCAATGTGACTGTCATCAGTGGTAATGGCCGGCTCAATGGATTGACCTTAAAAGACAAAGCCAAAAATGAGTCGGAAATACTGACGGACTACTTTATCCCGCTTTTTGGGTTGAGTCCCAAATTAGGGCCATTAGCCAATTGGGGATTAAATCTGGATAAAAATGCCATTGAGGTCAATACATTCGATTACTCGACCAATGTAGCCGGCATTTATGCCATCGGAGATATCAATACCTATCCAGGCAAACTAAAACTGATTCTCTGTGGTTTTCACGAAGCCGCTTTAATGGCTCAAAGTGCCTTTAAGCATGTGTACCCCGATCAAAAGATTAGTTTTAAATACACCACCGTAAATGGTATACAACAATTTTAAATTCCACAATTATGGTCACATTTTATGTAGAAGATCCCGATGGGCAGCGTACGCCCATAGCAGTACCCACAGACATGAACCTCAACCTCATGGAAGTGCTGAAAGGCGCTGAGTATCCCATTCAGGCAACTTGTGGCGGAATGGCACTTTGTGCGACGTGTCATATTGAAATGGTAGAAGGGCATGAGGCAATTGGGGAAGTGACTGATGCAGAATTAGATATACTGGATACGCTTCCAGAAGCAACAGACGATAGTCGGCTTGCCTGTCAGATTCCAATCAAGAAAAACCTCGAAGGAGCGGTAATCCGCCTTGCCACCGAACTAGCTTATTAACCTCATCATTTTGTCGTTGAAATGATTAAAAGGTTAGCGTGAGGACATGAAGCCCTCACGCTTTTTTATGGAGTTACCCTTTTTTACTTGACTTCACGCAATTTACCCAAGGCCGAATAAATCAAATCAGCAACTGGTTATCAAAAATACAACTACTCCTGCATTCTGATTTAATGTTACGCGAAACCTGAGCTTAATCAAAAAAGAGTCACAGCGACCTTGAAAAATATTTAGCGAGCGCAGGCACGAAAATCTGCCGAGCCGACGTGGAACGGGTGTGTGGACAGGATCAGATTTCCACCTCCAACGAAAGTAATATTCCCCTCGCATTGGCAAAGCACACAATAATTTGCGAACTTTGATAGTAGGCGTATGCCATCACTTCAGGTGATCTGAAATACAACTACAATCATTTTCATGAAACTACTGTACAGCGATGAAAAAACTACTGGCCTTATTACTCCTCTTTCTTGCGAGCAATCAACTTGTTGCTCAGCAGAAAGTCTTGTTGATGGAAATTAAAGATGTGATCGACCCACGCATGAGTCGCTATGTGAAACTCGCACTCGAAGAAGCGGATGAACTCGGAACTACGCATGTGGTCATTGACATGGATACCTATGGTGGGGAGCTTCAAAGTGCCGATGACATTCGAACGCTCTTACTCGATTACCCCAAACATGTATTTGTGTACGTCAATAAAAATGCAGCTTCTGCGGGCGCACTCATTTCCATTGCCTGCGATCGCATTTACATGGCACCAGGATCCAGCATTGGAGCGGCAACAGTAGTAAACGGAGGCGATGGTGCCAAAGCCCCCGATAAATATCAATCGTACATGCGCAGCATTATGCGGGCTACTGCCGAAGCCAGTGGTCGAAATCCAGAAATTGCGGAAGCGATGGTCGATGAAAATTTATACATCGAAGGAATTTCCGAAATCGGGCAAGTCGTTACCTTCACCCCCAGTGAAGCCAAAAAACATGGATTTTGTGAAGGCACCGCCAATTCCATCAACGAACTGCTCAAACTCAATGGCTTGGAAGATGCTACAGTAGAACGCTTTGAATTAGGTGCCTCAGAAAAAGTGATTTCGGTATTCCTCAATCCGTTCATCAGCGGCATCTTGATTTTAGTCATCATTGGCGGCATTTATTACGAATTACAAACGCCAGGCGTAGGCTTTCCGATTGCGGCGGCGGCAATTGCGGCGGTACTCTATTTTGTCCCTTATTACCTCAATGGCTTAGCCGAAAATTGGGAGTTAATGATCTTCCTCGTTGGGGTCATCCTCATTGCCTTAGAGGTTTTCGTCATCCCTGGATTTGGCATTGCAGGCATTGCGGGCATTACCCTTACTTTTGCTTCACTCATTCTCATGATGATGGACAATAACTACTTCAATTTTGATTTAGTAGATCCATTTGCCATCACCAAATCATTAACCGTAGGCATTTCCTCTTTCATAGGTACCATTGTGCTAATTGTGCTCGGACTGTCCAACCTCACACGAACGCGGTTTTATGAGCGAGTCGCGTTAAAAGACACCTTACGAACCGATGAAGGATATACGTCTACTTTTAATACGCAAAATATGGTGGGCAACACAGGAACGGCCTATACCGTACTTCGCCCTAGTGGTAAAATTATGATTGATGATGAATTGTACGATGCCACTACTAGGGGCAGCTTTATTGATAAAGGCGAAACCATTGTGGTCATTTCTCAAGAAGGCACTTCATTGAAAGTAAAAAAGGCATAAATCGAATATGATTACCGTCACTGCTGCCATCATTGAACAAGATGATCAGGTGCTGTTAGCGCGCAGAAAAGCGGGACAGCACCTTGCGGGCTTTTGGGAATTCCCCGGTGGAAAGCTGCATCAAGGAGAAAGCCCCGAAGCTTGTCTCCAAAGGGAATTGCAGGAAGAGTTTGGAGTGCGTACAGCAATAGGTGCATTTGTTGCGGAATCCATTTACGAGTACCCCACCAAAACGGTAAAGCTATTGGCTTATCGGGTTACATTGCTAGAACAGCACTTATCACTTCATGCACATGATGCAATCAAATGGGTAAGTCCAACCGCGCTGTTGGCGCATCAGCTTGCCCCTGCCGATATTCCTTTGGTGGAAGCGTATCTCATGCAGCTTCAAAACAAATCTATTCATCCCTAAATCAATTTATATGCCCGTTAAAGTTATTGGAGCAGGATTAGGCCGAACAGGAACCATGTCGTTGAAGTTGGCTTTGGAGTACTTGGGTTATGGGCCGTGTTTTCATATGGTGGAATTACTACAGGAGCCACAACGACTCAGCTACCTTAAAACGCTCCATAAAACTGGAAAAACAAATTGGTCTGAGTTCTTTTCTGGCTTTAATAGCACGGTTGACTACCCCACGTGTTTGTATTACGACCAATTGCTGCAAGAAAACCCAGCGGCAAAAGTCATTTTGACCGAAAGAGATCCAGAAAAGTGGTATGAAAGCGTTTATCAGACCATTTATCGCGGCAAGCCCAAAGGTTTTAAGGACATTACGCGTTTAGTCAAAAACCTGATTTTCTCCAAAGACATGCGCAAAGTGGCTCCTGTGTTCATGCATAATGACACCCTCATTTGGAATGGGCAATTCAAGGGGAAATTTGAGGATAAGCAAGCAGCCATCGAAATCTACTTGCAGCACAATGAGCAAGTAAAAAAAACAGTTCCTGCCGAGCAATTGTTGGTGTTTCAGGTAACGGAAGGCTGGCAGCCACTCTGCACGTTTTTGGGCGAACCCACGCCTGATATCCCCTTCCCCCGCTCCCACCAGCGCGAAACCTTCAATAAAAAAATGGATAAACTGCTCCTGCATGGCAAGTTTGAGCCGTGAGTTTGGCGTGCTTGGGAAATGCGTAATGCTTCCAAAGCCCCATGTATTGGCTTTTGCTTTCACTGCTTTACTCTGTAGCCGTGACGCAAGTCAACACATGGGGCTTACACCGCTCAAAAACAAATGCGGAAGGGCCTATTTAAACTGGGGCAAACACAGGCGGAGGCCGTAGTGGTAGTACCCGTGCTTAGGGGAATCGTAGTTGCGGCACGCTACACGCATGATCATCGGATCGTCGAACCAGCTACCGCCCCGAAGCACACGGGAATCGCCCTTTTCTGGCCCTTTGGGATTATTCTCTGGTGATTGGGAGTAATAATTGTCAGCATACCAATCGTTGCACCACTCCCGCACATTCCCACTCATGTCATACAAACCCAAGGTATTTGGGCGTTTCAAACCCACTAGATGCGTTTCTGCCAGACTATTATCATCATACCAGCCCACCGCATTCGGCTCGTCACCTCCTGAAAAATTGTATCCTGCTTGCTTTGACCCACCACCCGCAGCATATTCCCACTCTGCTTCGGTAGGGAGCCTGAACCCATTCGCTGTATAATCTATCTCAATACTTTCACCACTCCCTTTATACACCTGCGCTTTGCCAAGTTGCTTACTCAATGCATTGCAAAAGTACGTGGCATCATACCAACTTACTTGCTCTACTGGGCGATTTGGTTCTCGAAATGCTGAGGGATCTGATCCTATTACAGCCGCCCATAAGGCTTGTATTACGGGATATTTTCCCAGTAGAAAACTACTCACTTCAACTTCATGTACGGGCCATTCATCCTTATCATGGTGGACACTGCCCATTGTAAAGGTGCCGCCTTGTACCTCTTGCATTTCGAATGTAATGCCATGTATTTTAAACTCAACTCCGTTCATTTTAGTAATTCTATCAAGTTTATAGTTTGTAAACAGTAATTTTCGATGCGAAGCCCGACATGGAATGGGAGAAATCTACGTGCCCACTTGAATACAGAAACTTGTGACGTAATAAGCCAAATGAGTTCGTTTAGCCACTTGACACTTAGCTATCTGTTCTGTGCGACCCCAACTTGCATCGACATAACAAACAAGTTCTTTTTTTACAGAATAGCAAACCTTTTTTATAAAAAGACTGCTGGTTTATCAACTTATCTGATGAATTACTTAAAAGCCGCCCCATTGCTTTTGGCTTTTGCGTTCACTGCTTTACTCCGTAGCAGTGACGCAAGCCAACACATGGGGCTTGCACTGCTCAAAAACAAATGCGGAAGGGCCTATTTAAACTGGGGCAAACACAGGCGGAAGCCGATGTAGTTGAGCCCGCCCTCAGGGTGCAAGTTGCTGCGGTACGCTACACGCATGATCTGCGGATTGCTGATCCAGCTACCGCCCCGAAGCACACGGCCATTGCCCTTTTCTGGCCCTTTGGGATTGTTCGCTAGTGATTGAGAGTAGTAGTAGTAGTAATCATCACCATACCAATCGTTGCACCATTCCCACACATTCCCACTCATGTCATACAAACCCAAGGCATTCGGGCATTTCAAACCCACGGGTTTGGTTTCATCATGACTATTTTCATCATACCAGCCCACCACATGCACCTCGTCACTGCCTGAATAAGTGTATGCTGCTTGCTTCGGCCCACCACGCGCAGCATATTCCCACTCCGCCTCGGTAGGCAACCTGAATCCATTTGCTGAATAGTCAATCGTAATATTTTCACCACTCCCCTTATACACCTGCGCTTTGCCAAGCTGCTCACTCAATGCATTGCAAAACTGTGTGGCATCATACCAACTCACTCCCTCCACTGGGCAATTTGCCCCTTGAAACGCTAAGGGAGTCTCTCCCATTAAAGCCGCCCATAAGGCTTGTGTTACAGGATATTTTCCTAGTAGAAAAGAATCCACTTCAACCTCATGTATAGGCTTTTCATCCTCATAATCATTACTGCCCATTAGAAAGGTTCCGCCTTGTACTTCAATCAACTCAATGGATTGGCCTTTCACTTCAAACTTAATGGTAGCTATTTTAGGTGCTTTTATGAACATTGTTCTATACGCTCTTTTACAGTATTGCTATTAATAAAAATCCGAAGGCCCTGAACTTGTTTATTAGAAGGGTTTAAACCACTGACTAACACATCTGTGATGGTATTTTTGAAATCATTATACCTGTAATCTGCCTCTTCTTTAAATAATAAATCCATTTTTTGAAAAAGTTCAAAGAACTTTCCATCCATTAGCAAGGCATCTAAACTACGAATACTGATTGCTTCTTTTTCCCCAATTCCCTGTGCAACTTGAAAAGCTTCGTTTGTGAATAAAAAAGAATAAATTTCCGTATCTAGTTGACTCCCATCCATACTTTCTACTTTATTGATCTGATTTTCATGGCATTTTCGAAGTAAGTCAACATCCACAAAACTTAGTCCATCCACTGAAACTTGTGCATCGGCATAGCCACTCAACTTAACAAATTCATCGAATACTTCCTTGAGTAAGTGCTGGTCTGATTCTTGATTTTCTGTATACACAGACAGTTCATTAATGCAATCTTCATAATGACCGTATTCCTTGAAGAGCACCAAACACCTTCGGTTTCCTTTTGTAAAGCAAATGCCGTTTTTCCAATAGATTTTATTCGATAGTGGTCCATATTCGCTCCAAAAATTAACGACTACATTATCTGGAATGTATTGCGGAAAGCGCATGGCGAAGGATAAACTTAACCCCGTTTTCGTTAAGCCATAAGCGTCTCGAATTTCTCTGGGTTTTTCTTCGATGGTTTCGGGTAAGTATTGTGGTGCAATGTAATACGCTTTACTTTCATAACTTTCCTCAAAAATTAAACGAAAACGCAGCAACAAATTCAAAAACTGCTCTTGTTCCACTCGATTTTCAGCGAAAATATTAGCTACATCGTCCATATCAAACTCACCTTTACTAGCTTTTAAATCTTCACTGATGAGTTTGTAAATGCGTGTAACTAACCAATCGGGATCAATATAAATTACATCTTCCAATATAGGGTAACGTTCGTCTGCGTAATAAAGCAGTAGCCCGCGTTCATGTAAACGCTTTAATAGTTCTTCTTCATTGCCTGCCTCAATGTGTTCTTCGTGGCAAATGTGTTTAAATTGGGCTAATGTGATTTGATAAACCTTTCGCTCTTTGAGCCGCTTAATCCGTTGAATCACATTCTGATAAGTCATTGGTTCTGGCAAACCAAAACTTTCTAGTTGAGGCAAGGTCTTAATAATATCCGCTTGAAGGTCGTCAAGTCCACTTTCAGTTACGGCACTAAAATCTATTTTCCCCTGAATATTGTACGTATCCTTTAAGCCTTCATTGTTATTTCGCTTTCTATCTTTATGCGTGTGTATGACCAAAATAGGACTTTCTTTCCCAATGTGTCGAATATTCTCTAGCCAATACTCCACACTCCGAAACTTATCTTCTTGGGGCTGATTCGGAATGGAAGGGTAATTTTTCAAGTGTTCTTCTTCCGTCCAAGCAAGGATGTATAAGGAGTTTTCACTCAGGAAAAACTGATGCAGCGCAT
Source organism: Flammeovirgaceae bacterium (assembly GCA_049600855.1). Taxonomy (GTDB): domain Bacteria; phylum Bacteroidota; class Bacteroidia; order Cytophagales; family Flammeovirgaceae; genus JBMYQA01. The sequence continues at coordinate 25,716 of JBMYQA010000045.1, forward strand.
AAAAGATATGTTGTCCGCCAAAATCCCATACGCTCAACTTGAAATCGTCTTGATTTAATTGAGCAACAAAGCGCTGAGGAAAATGCGCTGCCTCCAATTCACCAAACCGAATGCCATGCGTATACGGCTCCTTGGGGTTACACTTTTCTCCGTGGAGCACTTTAAACATGGAGGTTTTTCCTACACGACCATTGCCCACAATAATCAATTTTGCCTGATTATTTATGACCTCCCCTTTATTTAACTCGATCAAATAAGCACTTAATGCCGCAAAGCAATTCCCAAACTCACCCTCCACCTCCCAATATTGCTTGGAGATATTCGCGATTGAATTGCCTTTGAGTTTGAGCACTTCTAAGTTGGGATACGTATGGATGGCTAAACGAAACTCATCCAATACATTATCCGACAAATCTAGGGTATTCAAGGCTGGAGGTATTCCAGTAATGGTGAACTTGCTGATCCGACTCCCTTTTAAATACAGGTATTTCAGGTTTGGAAAAATGTGTGCGGGAATGCTCAGTTCCTCAATGTCTGCTCCATTCCCACTGATATCCAATACAATGAGGCTGGGTAAAGGATAATCGGGAAACGTGATTTTTTGGAACTTATTTTTGCTGATATCGAGGAATTCAACTTTTTTTTCTTGAACAATCTGCCAGGTATTCTCCAGTCCTTTGGGGTCATCAAGTCCCTCATTATGTTGATAGAGCCAACGGATAATCATGCTTTAATGAAATCGTTTAGGTACTTTTTATTGAACTTGTCTAACATTAGTTTATTTTAAAGATGTTATTTTTTGGGGAGAAATGGAATAGTTTGTTTCTTAACTTTATGGTATTGCGCTACTATTCCAACTGCTATCCCACCGATTTGTCTACCCGCCAAAACATTTTGGTTAGGCAACGATGCGGATAACTGTCTATCAGAAAAACCTTAACGAAGAATAGCCCTCGTTTCTGTTGAAATCTTAGTGCCTGTCCATTAGCTTTAGGGCTGCATGCATCTACTACATCAACATATCGCCAGAGAGATTGAGTTAACTGATTCGGAGTTCGAAGAGTGCTTAACTTTCTTTCAGGAAATCCGTGTTCCGCGTAAAACCACCTTAATTCGGGCACATCAGCTGGTTGACACCCAATACTTTGTGCTTTCGGGTTGTTTGCGCAGCTATTTTGTGGATGAGGAAAACGATAAAGAGTACACCGTACAATTTGCCATCGAAAATTGGTGGATCAGTGATTTTATGGCGTATTTCAGTGGCAATCAGGCACAGCTTACGGTGGAATGTATTGAAGATGCTCAATTAATGGCTATTCGCAAGTCAGACTTGGATAAGCTATACGCCAGTCTGCCTATTGTTGAGCAGTTTTTCAGACGTAAGTTGGAAAATGCTTTTGCCGCGTTCCAAAAACGCATTTTGGGTTACCTCCACAAAACCGCAGAAGCGCGTTACGATGAATTCTTAACGTGCTACCCAAGCATTGAACAGCGCGCACGGAATTACCAGATCGCTTCTTATTTGGGCATTACACCTGAAAGTTTGAGCCGCATTCGAAAAATGAAAATGAAAGCGGGAAGGTAATTTAGCGCCCCAGTATCCTTCTTAACATAGGTCAATTTTTTATTTAAACGACTCCCCCTACTTTTGTAACTGTAGTCATTAAGGCGGTAAGTGCTCATTGAAGCTTCTTAGCTTCAATTGGAACTCTCAGCTCAAAACAGTGAACGTTTAGAAACGTTAAATGATACCATTGAGGTTAAGAAACCTCAATGAGCATTTTTATGAAAAAGTCCTACTGTAGCCATTAATTATCTTATCTATCAAATCAAATACCCATGGATACCGAACAACTTGTCATCGTTGCCCACTGGAAAGTAAAGCCACAGCACCTTGAAACTGTGCTAGAATTTTTAGAAGAATTAGTCACTAAAAGCAGGGCTGAGTCGGGAAATTTACTTTACCAAGCGCACCAGTCTATTACTGATCCAAACGTCATCAATTTGTATGAAGTTTATCAGAATCAAACGGCAATAGAAGTGCACAAAAACGCTACACATTTCCAAGAGTTGGTGGTTGAAAAAATCGTTCCTTTACTTGAGGATCGGTCTGTAGAAATTGCTAGGCCATTGTTTTCAGCGCTAACCTTCTAATCAAAATACCCGTGTCAGCTCGATTGACTGCAGCAATCCAGTCGTACACATCCAATATTTTTTAGGAGCTACCTCCTACTATCCATTCATTAAATTTTCACGCTTTCACACCCAATTCTTCAATTGGGGCATGGAAGCCTAGTAAAAGATCAGCAATAAATAGTTCCAAAAAGACGCCGTTATTTTAGCTGCCAATATTGCGTAAAAAATTCAGCATAGCAGCGCTACGGTTAATTTTTTAGGTGATATTGACTGCTAAAAGAACAAGTCAACTGGGACTAGTTATTGCTGATCTTTTACTTATACCCTAAATTGTCATGAAAAAGCGTATTTTATTTATCATTTCTAGTGCAGACTCCATTGGTCCAAATCACAGAGCAACAGGTTATTATTTACCCGAAGTCACGCATCCGTATTATGAATTTGTGGAAAATGGCTACCAAATCGACTTCGCTAGCGTATTGGGCGGCCAACCACCCGCAGATGGTTTAGACGTAGCGGACGAATACAACACGAAGTTTTTAGCTAGTGAGGCTTGGGAACGCATCAATACTAGTCAAAAAATTGATGACGTAGACCTCAATAACTACGATGCCGTTTTTGTTCCTGGTGGCCTTGGCCCTATGGTGGACATGCCCAATAACACGGCCATACAACAAGCCATTGCGGATACCTATGATCGCGGTGCCATTGTTGGCGCAGTCTGTCACGGTCCTGTAGCCTTGTTAAATGTGAAATTACAAGATGGTTCTTACTTAGTGGCAGGCAAAAAATTAACCGCTTTCAGCAATTCGGAAGAGGAAGGATATGCGAAAGCAGATGTGCCATTCTTATTAGAGTCTGCCTTGGTTGATCGTGGCGCTGAGTTTTCTTCTGTGGCAGATTGGCAAGCCTATAGCATTGCCGATGGGCGCTTAATCACCGGCCAAAATCCTGCTTCTGCAAAAGGCGTGGCTCAAAAAATGATGGCCGTCATTGAAGAAACATTTACGCATCCTGTTGCCTAAATTTCTGCTTAGTAATACTACTTTGTCACTTTAAATTTTAGGT
>JBMYQA010000046.1:0-28772 GCA_049600855.1 Flammeovirgaceae bacterium
GAGTGAGGGTTTCTTAACCTTTTGGAACCGAAATAAATTAATGTTAGACAAGTTCGCTGTAAATTTTTCAATGTAGTACTGCTAAATTGGTAATTTATAAATTAAATATGAAATTATTAGTATGACAATTAATTAAATCTTAACTGATGCACTTAGGCTGACTGTATGATCATTTAGTGGAGGATGAAAATGAACAAATAGAAGGAAAATAAAACAAAATTGGTCGTTTAGGCATTTGTTGTAAACTAAAGATTTTATTTTAGGCAACTCGATGGGCAAATCAAATTAAGTGACCAGAACATGCACAATGGTATTCCTTCAAAAACCTTGGTTTTAGAGACCATAGAGACGCAAACGTTTCGCGAGCAAAAGCAATTCAATGATCAATTTTTACTAGAAAATGATCAGGCGCTAACGTATTACAAAGAGAAATGGGTGAAAAATCCATTGTGGCAATGGAGTAGAATGTATGAATATCCTTTTGTAGAAGAGGCAATTCATCAACATTTGGTGGGGAAAGCTGATGTGAGCTTACTTGATGCGGGTTCAGGAGTTACCTTTTTGCCCTATAAATTGGCACAGCATCATGTAATCGGTGAAATCCATTGTTTAGATTACGATGAAAACCTCCTAGAAATTTACGAGAAAATTCGCCATCCTAAAATCTCATTTCAACACGGTTTCCTAGATCAACTCCCTTACCAAGCGGATCACTTTGATATTGTCTATTGCATTAGTGTGTTAGAACATACCGACAATTACGATCAAATTCTCCGTGAATTTATGCGGGTGCTAAAAGATCAAGGTTTGTTAGTCATTACGTTTGATATAGGGCTTCGAATGGGGCATCGGTTGAATGTTGAGCAATCGAAAAAATTGTTAGCAATGATTCAAAAACATGTAAATCATAGCGAAGCGGAATTTCAGGCGATTGATCTGGGAATAAAAAATGCTTGGACGACTCAGGATGGTCGAAAACTGGATAAACAGTTATTGCCCATTCCCAAAAGAAGGCTAGTGAAAAAAATCAAAAACTTCCTGAAAGGAAAAAAAGGATTTCCTGACATGACGTTTTATACCTTAGCTGCAAAGGTGAATAAGTAGCGTTAACTAATCAATACAACCCGCTAAGCGCTATGCTGACTTTATTTGTTAGCAGTTAAGCTAATTCAGCTTCCTATTTTGGTTGCTTAATCACCTCAATCTAAAAAATTCAACGATGAAAAATGACCTTACCAAAGAAGAGTGGAAAGCGTTAGAGCAACAATTGAGTTGCCCCGATGGTGAATTGGGTTTGCAAGTGGCGGAAGAAATGCACAAAACGAACATTGGGATGACCATCGCAGGGCTGCAGGCATTAACGATTACGAATAATGATAGCATATTAGAGCTAGGTCATGGAAACTGCGGACATCTATCGCAACTGTTAGCGTTAGCAAATGATATTCATTATACTGGTTTGGAAATTTCCAAAACGATGCATGAAGCAGCGATTCGGCTTAATAAAACTGCAATTGATGAGGGAAAGGCTCAATTTGAGCTATATGATGGCCTAAACATTCCTTTTGAAGCAGCTACTTTCAACCACATTTTAACCGTAAATACGATCTATTTTTGGAAAGAACCGATTCAACTAGTGCAAAGCATGAAGCGCGTATTGAAAATTGGGGGGAAACTAGCGATTTCCTTTGCCCAAAAAGAGTTTATGAAAGAGTTACCTTTTGTGGGTGGTAAATTTCAACTGTTTGATAACCAGAAAATTGAAGGACTTGCTCTAGCGACAGGTCTAAACTGTATTAAAATTTCGAATCATACCGAAGAAGTAGAAAGTAAGTCAGGTGAATGGGTAAAGCGTGAGTTTTCAGTGGCTTTGCTACAGAAATCACAATAATCTTATGATTATAATTTCATCAACTTCAAGCGCAAACTATTCATCACCACTGAAACTGAGCTCAATGCCATGGCACCTGCGGCAATCATGGGATCAAGTAAAAAGCCATTGATGGGGTAGAGGACTCCTGCGGCTAAAGGAATGCCAATGACATTGTAAATGAATGCCCAAAACAGGTTTTGCCGAATGCCCATCACCGTTTTTTTGGATAAGGATAAGGCTTTGGGAATGGCTTGTAAATCTGAGGTGATTAAGGTCATTTTAGCCACATCAATTGCAATATCGCTGCCTTTTCCCATCGCAATACTCACATCGGCCTGAGCCAAGGCTTGCGAATCGTTAATGCCATCACCTACCATCGCTACAATTTTCCCTTGCTGTTGGAGTGATTGGATAAAGTTCGCTTTATCGTTGGGCAATGCTGCCGCCTGAAATTGACTAATTCCGACTTGCTGGGCAATCACTTTGGCGGTTTGTTCATTATCGCCAGTGAGCATAAACACTTCGATACCTGCTTGGTTTAGGGTAGAGATGGCCTGTTGAGCAGAAGGCTTTAGTTCATCTGCAATGGCGATAAGGGCGAATACTGTTTGGGAGTTGGCAAAATAAACAACGGTTTTAGCCTGACTTCTAAACTGTGCAGCCTTTTGCGAGATGGCTCCTTCAATCGAAATCCCATGATCTGATAATAACGCCTCATTTCCGACTACAAACGATTCGCCAGCTCCATTCTTAGCAATTACCCCTTTGCCTGTAATACTTTGAAAGTCCGTAATTGCTGTTGCCTCAACGCCCGTTTCTTTGAGTTTGGTAACTACCGCCTCAGCTAAAGGATGCTCTGATTGAGATTCAATCGCTAACAAAATAGATTGATGTATGGTGTTGTCAGCATTCGTCCAATACCAATCGGTGACTACGGGTTTGCCCCAAGTCAGTGTGCCTGTTTTATCAAGTACAACAGCATTTACGCGATGACCAAGCTCCAGACTTTCCGCGTCTTTAATCAGCATTTGGTGTTCAGCACCCTTTCCGATACCCACCATGATGGCCGTGGGAGTTGCTAGTCCTAAAGCACATGGGCAAGCAATGACTAACACAGTGATGGAAGCCAATAAAGCATGGGTAAAGGCCGTTTCTCCTCCTAAAATCATCCAAGAAGCAAAAGTGAGTATAGCGATGAATAGAACGGTAGGAACAAAAATACCAGCGATTTTATCGACCAATTTTTGAACGGGCGCTTTACTGCCTTGGGCTTCTTGTACTCGTTGAATGATTTGAGCCAATAAGGTTCCCTTTCCTACCTTTTCCGCAATAAACTGAAAACTTCCCTTCTGATTGATGGTACCTGCATAAACGGATTTTCCCATCTTTTTTTCCACAGGAATCGGTTCGCCTGTAATCATGCTTTCATCTACAAAAGAATGTCCTGAGGTAATGGTGCCATCTACAGGTATCCGCTCACCTGGTTTCACTAAAATGGTAAAGCCTGTTTGAACAGAAGCAGTGGGGATTTCCACTTCTTCGTGATTGAAAATCGCAGTAACGGACTTTACTTGTAAGCCAATGAGCTTTTTAATGGCAGTAGAGGTGTTGGATTTTGCTTTTTCTTCCAATACCCTGCCTAATAAAATAAACGTGACAATGACAGCCGCAGCCTCATAATACACATGTGCTGCTAAGCCTTGCTGTAGCCAAAATTCGGGATAACTCGTATTAAACAGGCTAAAGAAAAAGGCGATGCTCGTACTCAAGGCCACAAGGGTATCCATATTGGCTTTGCCATGCTTTGCTTGTTTGTAAGCATTGGCAAAAAAATCACGACCAAACCAAAAGATAACGGGAATGGATAAACCCAGTGAAAGCCATTTTCCCAATTCCCAATTCATGAAAAACATCCCGATAATGAAAATAGGAAAACTCAGCATAGCGGCTCCAATACTCCGCTGTTTAACGGTTTTATACTGTTTCTCTTGAACAGATGCCTGTATTTCTTCTGGGTTTTCCGTATCGATAATGAGATCGAAACCCATTTTTTGCAAGGCTTCCTGTAAGCTAGCTTCTTGAACCGTTTCTTGGTAAGCGATCAAAACCGAATGGCTCGCAAAGTTCACTTGGGCAGATTCTACTCCTGTAGTCTGACTTAAAATAGATTCCACACTTGCCGCACAGCCAGCACAGGACATTCCCGTAACAGGAAAGGTTTTTCGCTGTAATTGATTCGTGGCTGAAGGAGCTGTCATAGTTTGCATGAATTATGGATTAAATCATCCTACAAAGGTCTACAACTAAGCGGAAAAACGCGTTATAGTTTTGTGTAAATGTCCGTTTATAATTGTAGAATCTTTCCCAAATCGCCCAATTTTGTTACAAAGTAGATAGCTTTAAAGGGAAAAACCAATTAACAGGAAGAGCTTATGAAAACAAGTTTTATCATTTTATGCGTTTTGGTGTTGGGTTTAACAGGATGTGCGCAGCAAAATAACAGCTACTATGTGTCAGATGGCTATGTAGCTAGTGGATATGATGTGGTGTCTTATTTCACGGACAAACCCAAACTGGGGAAAGAGGAATTTATACATGCATACGATGGCGTGAAGTTTAAATTTGAAAGTCAGCAAAATTTAAACACGTTTAAAGAAAATCCACAGCAATACCTGCCCCAATACGGTGGATGGTGTGCGTATGCGATTGCCACAAACGGTTCAAAAGTTAAAATTGATCCTAAAACCTATGAAGTTCGAGATGGAAAACTCTACTTATTTTATAATTTCTATTTTAACAATACCCTAAAGAGTTGGTTGAAAGAGGAACCTACTCAACTGATTGAAAAAGCCAATAAAAACTGGAAAGCACTCCAGCAGCGGTAGTGCAATAACCAAAATTTTTGTAATGCAAAAACGTTTCCTGTTGGGAATAAGAAAATTTGACCCATACTATGGAATTTGCCCGATCAAAGATACGTTGTTAGATGTGAAGGGAATCTGGTATATTACAATGAAAAACCGTATTGTGCCTTCCTGCTTAACAGGGATATTTTTTAAATTAATCCCACTTCAGCTTAACTTTATTAGTGAAACATCATCAATTTATACTACATGATCAATTTAACTGGATTGAAAATCTCATTTGTAGCGATAGGCTTGCTTGAACAACTGAAAGACCTTATTCATCAACTGGATCAAGAGCAATATACTGTGCCATTAGCGGTGTTAAGTCAGTCTACGATTGGGCAACATTATCGGCATTGTTTGGAGTTTTTCGATTGCATGTTGCAGGGTTTGGATACCGGGGTAATTGCCTACGATAAACGCCAACGGGAAGAACGCCTAAACGTAGATATGGAGTATGTGTTAGAAAGAATTGATGCCATCATTTACCACATCAGTACTGCTGAGGATCAACCCATTGAGTTGGAGGCCAGCTATCCGTGTTCGGAAGTAACGGGAGTGCGAATCAATACCAGTTTATTGCGTGAGCTGCATTATAATATTGAACATTTGGTGCATCATATGGCAATTATTAAAATTGGGGTGAAGGAAAATTTTAAACATGTGGCACTGAATCCTTCCTTTGGCATCTCTGAATCTACAATAGCTTATCATCAGCAATGAATTGGAGGAATCGTTATACCCGACTGATCAAATTTGAATTTTGGCCGACTTGGTTTTTTTATGCGCCATTTATTTTTCAGTGGCTCTTTTACAGTTTGAAGAGTAGGTCGTTGAGCTATTTTATGCAGGCGAATCCAGGCATGCGATTTGGCGGGCTATTCCAATATTCTAAGTTTGCTATTTTGCGGCAGGTCAGTCCTGCATATCGCCCTAAATCGGTTTTTTTTGAGGAATTGCCTGCCGACCCAAATTTCTATCAAACGGATTTTGAGTATCCTTTTATTTGTAAACCAGACATTGGCGAAAGAGGAAAAGCCGTTACCTTAATTCGAAATGAGCAAGACTGGCAAGACTTACTACCTCAAATGCATCAGCCTTTTATTTTACAAGAGTATGTTGACTTTAATACAGAATTAGGGGTGTTGTACTACCGATTTCCAAATGGAGGTTCAGGAATATCGTCCATCGTCTCCAAAGGGTTTTTAACAATGGTGGGAGATGGCAGACACACCTTGAATGAGTTGGTGGCACAACATGTAAGAGCAGCCAATCGGAGTGAGTTCTTTGCTAAAAAATTTGCACAAGTTTGGGACGAAGTGTTGCCCAAAGGCCAAGCGCTTGTTTTGGAAGAAATTGGAAATCATTGTAGGGGAACCACATTTTACAATGCGAATCATTTAATTAATGAGCAGTTGGTTCAGGTATTTGATGAGATCGCCCAACCACTTCAAGGATTTTACTATGGACGCTTTGACTTGCGGGTAAAATCGTTAGAAGATTTGTACAATGGAAAAAATATTCGTGTAGTGGAAGTAAATGGGGTCAACTCTGAAGCTGCACATATTTACGATCCTCATTATTCCTTATTTACCGCTTACAGAGATGTAGCCCATAATTTGAGAATTGTCTATAAAATAGCAAAACAACTCAAAGGCAAGTCAAAAGCGATTTCATACAGGGCACTGGCAAGTGCTGCTAAAAAGCATTTTTTAAGTCGAGCGTAGTGTTGTAAATTAGTTTAAGCGTAGAGCTTGTCTAACATTAATGATTCGCCTTTAGTTGAGTAAGTATAACATTCATATAACTTCGCAGTAGCCTTGAGAAAACTAATTAAATACGGTAAAATCATACTAATCATTTTAATCCTTGTTTCCTGTGCAGGAATGGCTTTGCTATATTCTGTAGACAAAGCGGATGAAAATAAAATGGTGCAACAGTTAGCGGATAAAGGAATAACTGTAACATTGCATGAGTTAGCAGTGCCAGAGGGCAACGTTCGTGTAGCGCGTGCAGGGAATCCTTTGGGTAAAAAATTAGTGCTGATTCATGGTTCACCAGGAAATTGGACAGCTTGGAGCAATATTTTATCAGATCAACGAATTTTGGATGCATTTGATGTGGTGGCAATTGATCGTCCTGGTTATGGCAAAACGACCATTCCTGCCCAGCGGGAATTAGAGCGGCAAGGTGCTGTAGTGCTCCATGTAGTTAATCAGCTCTGGGGAACAGAACCCTACGTGGTGGTGGGACATTCGTATGGCGGGGCAGTAGCCGAAGCTGTCATGTTGCATCCGCAGTCAAGGGTAAGCGGCGGCGTTTGGGTAGCGGCTTCTTTAAGTCCCAAATTTCAAGGGCCGAAATGGTATAATCGACTAGGAAAAGCGCCTGTAGTGAATTGGTTACTGCCTGAGCGGTGGAAATCGAGTAATGTAGAGATGATGGGCTTGCAAGAAGGATTGGGGGAAAATGAGGCTAAACTAGGTGATATTTCCGTTCCTGTGGTGATGATTCATGGCAAAAAAGACATTTTAGTGCCATTTAAAACCGTAGAATATATCCAACAGCATGTACCACAACAGTTCATAACCTATGAGCTAAATGATACCTTAAATCACTTTATTCCGTGGAGTAATCCCGATTTAATTTCTGACAGCATTTTACGTTTTAAGTGAGCGAATCCGTTGCTAGTAATTACACAACTAGTCACCTACTTTTAGTTCAAGTTTAAACTTTAGTCAATTGATTTGTATATGTAAACATCTGATTATCAGAGTTATATAATTTTGATTAATATTTTATTTGTAATTAGTCTAAATAAGTATTGCGAATTATCCACTCGTCTTTATATTTGCATTACTATTTATAATTAGTCTAAATAAACAAGATGAAACATCAAGCAATCATATACCTTTTCATGGGTGCCGTGTTGTGTTTAACATCGTGCAATAAAGAAACACAAGAGCCCATTGCTAATGAGGTAAAACAACCTAAACGATTGATTACTGCGGGAGGGGCCATTACAGAAGTGGTGAACAAACTTGGTTTTGGCGATCAAATTATTGCTACGGATAAAACCAGCACATACCCTACCCATATGCAAGAACTCCCTTCTATCGGGTATCGCAATAACATTACCGCAGAAGGGCTCATCTCACTCAATCCTGATGCAATCATTCTCGAAGAAGGATACTTAGAGCCTGAAATCATTCAACAATTAGAAGCCACAGGCATAGAGCTCAAACAAATCAACAACGAAAAGACCATAGCTGGTGCGAAACAACTCATTACCGAATTGGCCAGTTACTTAGGTGCTAAATCAATCGGCGAGTCGCTGATCAAGCAAATTGATGTTGAATTAGAGCAGGCGCAAATTCAGCAACAAATGAGTAAAGAAAAACCCAAAGTGCTTTTTGTATATGCGCGTGGTCATGGCACATTAAACATTGGAGGAACGGGTACTTTCGCTCAGGAGATGGTCAAGTTAGCTGGTGGAGAATTAGCTGTTCCTGAAATTGAAGGGTATAAACCATTAACTACGGAAGCCTTAGTCAAAGCCAACCCCGATTATATCTTATTTTTCAATTCAGGATTGAAAACGCTGAATGGTGTGGAAGGGGCATTAGAAATACCTGGAATTGAGCAAACTACTGCAGGAAAACAGAAAAACATCATCGCCTTAGATGGCCTGTTACTTTCTGGTTTCGATAGTAGAGTAGGAAATGCCGTATTGCAGTTGAGTCAATTAATTCACCCAAAAGAGAGTTAAGTAAAACACAAACAATAATCTGTCGATTTGTGCTGTCCCTTTTTACGCTACCTTTCGTTGAAAATACTTGACGTAGCGCTGCTAGGACTGCATATTTTCGCCTTAATTAGCATAAAAATGAACTACCAAAAATCGAAACCTTATTATTTCTGTTTTACTAAATGCAGTTGGCAATGAAGCAGCATAGCGCGTTCAAATGGATTATTGGCAGTTTGGCTTTACTATTAGTAGGCGTTATGCTGGTGGCCATGAGCACAGGTGCTGTAGCGATATCTGTTATTGAAAGCATCAACATCTTGTTAGATGGAATAGGGATTTCACAGGAGGTGAATACGCAACAGGAAATGGTTCTGATGTCCATAAGAATCCCCAGAGTTCTGCTTAGCGTCATGGTTGGAGCTGCCTTAGGCGTAAGTGGTGCGGCATTGCAGGGACTATTCCGAAATCCATTGGTTGAGCCCAGCTTGTTGGGTGTCTCTAGTGGAGCTGCTTTGATGGCGGTAACCGTCATTGTATTTGGTGCATATTTTCCGTACCAATGGATGGAAACCTTGCAGTATTACCTCCTCCCTATTTTTGCTTTTATCGGTAGCCTCGTGGTGGTGATCATTACCTATTCCATCAGTCAACGGCAAGGCCGTACAGACATCAGCTTGTTACTTTTAGCAGGCATTGCCATGAATGCACTTGCCGTTTCACTGATCGGACTCATTATTTATTTTGCAGATGATCAGGCGCTAAGAACCTTTACCTTCTGGAGCTTAGGCGATTTAGGTGGAGCCACTTGGGATAAATTAGGATGGACAAGCCTTTTAGTAGTACTGCCTTCGATTGGTCTATTGTTCTACCACCGAAAGCTAGATGCTTTTGCGTTAGGAGAAGATGAAGCCTATCATCTTGGTATTTCAGTAGAACAGGTGAAATATGTGGTGGTTATTTTAAGTACATTAGCTATTGGCGCATCCGTAGCACTGATTGGTACTATTGGATTTGTTGGACTAATTGTTCCACACATCATTCGTACCCTGGTAGGGCCAAATCATCGTTTATTGTTGATTGCTTCCTTTATTGGTGGAGCGATTTTATTAACTTTAGCAGATTTGATTGCCCGCACAGTGGTGATGCCTAGTGAATTGCCAATCGGAATCATTACCGCATTAATTGGTGCGCCATTTTTTATAGGCTTATTAATTCAAAGTAAACGAAAACGATTGATCTGATGTACGTTGCACAACATATCGATTACTCCCTGAAAGGTAAAGCCATCTTACAAGATGTGAGCTTGCAATTGCAACCAGGTAAACTTACGGCATTACTTGGGCCAAATGGAGCAGGTAAATCTACCTTATTGAAGGTGTTATCGGGTAGGGTTCGCCCGCAAAAAGGCATGGTGTTGTTGGATGAAAATCCACTTGAAGAGATTAAGGAAAATGAGTTGGCCTTGCGCAGAGCGGTTATGCCACAACGTACCATCGTACAATTTCCTTACACTGTAAAAGAAATTGTGATGATGGGTTGCATTGCCCATAAAAGTCCGATCGCTGTTCAAGAAAAATTGGCGATTGAAAAATTAAATGCTGTTGACTTTCAATATTCACCAGATCGGAGTTACTTGAACTTATCTGGAGGAGAACAACAACGGGTTCAATTGGCGCGTGTACTAGCTCAAGTGAGTAGTCCATTACATTCGAATAAGTATTTATTGTTAGATGAACCAACATCCAGTTTAGATATAGCGAGAGAACAACAGTTGATGCAAATTATCAAGCAGTTATGTAAAGCTGGAATCGGGGTCTTAGTCATTATTCATGATATCAACCTAGCCATTCAATATGCCGATGAGTTGATATTTATGAAGTCGGGTAGGGTAGTAACGAGTGGGGAGGTGATGGATGTAGCGAAAGCAGCTATTATTGAATCTGTTTACGATTATCCCGTGAAACTGATTCCAACAGCGCAAATCGGTAGACCAATGGTTGTACCCATACCCAAAAGATCAGTAGTAGAAGGAAATGATCAGCCAATCAGTCAGGTTAGCATAAATGGCAGTTTGGCATTGAGTTAAAATAAAACGGATCTACGCTTATGGCTTTTAGTTATAAGTAACTAACAAATTAAACAAGTTAAGATGAATGCATTGAATATTACAGAGGATTATGTACGGGTTGATGAATTCCGTCAAGCTTGGGAAACCATCAAGCAAGAGCGACCTCATATTCGAATTAGAGAGGCCGCAGGTTTGCTCAACATTAGTGAAGCTCAACTGTTAGCAACAGGAATAGGGCCAGACTGCATTAGGCTAGAAGGCGATTGGGCAAAGTTTGTACAACGCTGGAAGGAGTTGGGATACGTCATGTCCCTCACGCGTAATGAAGGATGTGTATTGGAGCACAAAGGAACGTTTGATGAAATCAATTTTTTTGGTGGGGGTAGTCATCGAATGGGTACCGTTATTGGGCCTATTGAAACCCGAATTTTCCTTAAGAGTTGGCAGGTAGCTTTTGCCGTAAGGCAAGAGATGAAGGGGAGAACTCTAGAAAGCATTCAAGTATTCGATAAAGCAGGTGAAGCCATTACGAAAATTTACCTACAACGGAAGAGTAATCGCGATGCATACCTTCAGTTAATTGAAGATTTCAAATCAGAAAATCAGACTCCTGAACAAGCGATTTGTTTGCCTGAAACACCTGAATATAATAAAAACATTGATAAGGAAGCTTTCCTAAGCGATTGGGAACAACTCAAAGATACACACAGCTTTTTTCCAATGCTTCGTAAGCATAAGGCGGCACGTTTACATGCCGTGCAATTGGCCGAAGGGGTGTTTACACAACGCATTCAACTGGATGCTATTCAAGGTCTATTGGAAGACGCTGCAAAGCTGGAGATGCCAATCATGATTTTTGCGGGTAATCGGGGGAACCTTCAAATCCATCAAGATCGCGTAAATAAAATTGTATACATGGAACGCGGAGAAAATCCTGTTAACCAATGGCTCAATGTACTTGATCCTACTTTCAACATGCACCTTCGAATGGATTTATTGGAAACAGCTTGGGTAGTACAAAAGCCGACGAGTGATGGCTTAGTCACCTCAATCGAATTATTTGACAAAGAGGGAACATTAATCGTTCAGTTTTTTGGTTTACGGAAGCCTGGCGAACCCCAAAGACAGGACTGGGAAGCCTTGGTAGAGGAATTACCCAGAATATAACGATAACGAACTGGTTCAAGTAGTCGCTTGAACCAGTGTTAGCATTCACTATTTATTGCATTAGTAAAAGAACAAGTCAACTGGGGCTAGTTATTTCGAATCTTTTACTTAAATACATTCACAATGCAGGTTCAAAAAATAATTTTTTGGATGTTGTTGTGCCTGCCGACTATTGGCTATGCTCAACAGCAATTGCTACTCCAAAATGCAAAAGGAGAACGAATTGGCTATGCGCATGTACGCTTAAAAGGGGCAACTGATAAAATCGTAGAAGGAATGAGTTCTGAGAAAGGCATTTTCGAATTTAATCAGCTGGCTTTTCCAATTAAAGCGCAAGTACAACACATAAACTATAAAAGCTGGGAGGGGAAGATTACAGATGCGGCAGCCTTGAAGGTTGTTTTAGAAGCGAAAGCTCACGTGTTAGATGAAGTAGTGGTTACGGGGCAATACCTTCCGCAAGCTGGTGAATTGTCTGTGCAGCCAGTTCGCGTACTTACTAAAGAACGCATTACTGCACTGGGTACGAACCAATTGGAAGATGTATTACGCCAAGAATTGAACATTCGCTTTACGCAAGACATGGCGCTAGGCGTGGCTAATATGACTTTGCAAGGACTAGACGGCCAATCGGTAAAAGTTTTAATAGATGGTACACCCATTGGCGGACGCGGAGGCACTTCCAATGCCGTTGATCTCAATCAAATTAATCCGCAACTGATTGAACGAATTGAAATTATTGAAGGCCCAATGGCTGTAAATTACGGTGCTGATGCCTTGGCTGGTGTAATTAATATCATCACTAAGAAAAATACCAAGCATACACTTGAGGCGCAAGCTTCGTGGCAAGAAGGAACAGTTGGAAATGAATATGGCGATGAGCAAGGGATTCGCGATGTATCAGCTGGCTTGGGTGGTCGAGTAGGGAAGAACTTTTCAGCGAAAGCAAATGCTCGGATGTATAATTTTAATGGTTGGAAAGGCAACGCAGAAGGGCGTGCTAAACAATGGCTGCCCAAAGATCAATTGTTTTTAGGAGGCATGCTGCGTTTTAACAAAGGCAAGTTTGATGCGTACTACAGAATAGATTATTTAGATGAAGAATTGACCGATTTGGATGCTGATTTTGAGGAAGAGGCAGGACGGCTAGTGGCCTATGACGATGAATATTTGACCAACCGATGGATGCATCAGGCACAAGCTACTTATACTCCGAATCAGACTGCGCGGCTTCATGCCTTAGCCTCGTTTACCGATTTTTCTCGATTGTCGAGAGATGTGCTAGTAAGCCCCTCAGGAGATAGACGCTTGGTAATTGGAAGTGAAGCGGAAACTTGGTTTCACAATTGGAATTACCGCCTTACGGCCAGTAAACAAGCGCTTACGAAATGGTTAAGTGGCGAAGTGGGCGTAGATATCAATACCGAAAAAGGCGGAGGGTTGCGGATTGTAGCAGGAGAACAAAACTGGCATGACATCGCATTTTTCGCTTCCTCAGAAATTACACCAATTCCATCGCTCGCCATTCGGCCAGGCATACGCTGGGCGAAGAATTCCAATTATCATGTACCAGTAACGCCTTCCTTACGCATAAGACATCAAGTGGGGAAATTTACCTCTCGATTTGCGGTAGCTAAAGGATTTCGGGCACCTTCTTTACGTGAACTATTTTTCTTTTTTCAGGATACCAATCACGATATTATTGGAAATCCGAGCCTTGATGCAGAAACATCTACCAACCTCTCGGCTCAATTTGAATTGAGGCAGTTAGAAGTAGCGAAGGGAGATTTAAAGCTGACGACCGATTTTTTCTTTAATGATGTAGATCACAAAATCGCTTTGGCGAGTCTACAAGGGCAAACCAGCTTTACCTACTTAAATATCGATCGTTTTAAAACTCTTGGAACACGAGTGCAAGGCAATTGGTCGCTTGGAAACTGGGACGCACAAGTAGGTTTTATTTACACAGGTTTTTACAACCGCCATGCAGAAGAGGAAAATAATGAAGGAGTAGACCAAGACTTCTATTACTACCCAGAGTTAAACTTTTCCACAACGTATAAATTCGATAAAATAGGCTTATCCGTTAATGGTTTTTATAAGTATTATGGAAGATTGCCAGCTCCCCAAATAGATGAAGATGGAACGCCATATTTGGCACACATCAATCCTTACCATTGGATGGATTTAACGATACAAAAGAACCTGTTTAAGAAAAGTACTACCATTACTTTAGGAGTCAGAAACTTGTTTGACATTCAAGAAATTGACAATTCGATTCGCTCAACAGGGGGAGCGCATGGTACTGCTGGCGGAAACGATGCTGTAGGCTATGGCCGCTCTTATTTCTTAAGACTTAGCTATCAGTTCAACTATCAAAAACCGTAATTACTTCGCTTTATTAATTAGAATTTTACTTTATTTCCAAATTTTATACCAATGAAAAAGTTAGCAATCTTAGGATGCTTTTTCCTAGCAATTACCTTATTTACTGCATGTGATGATGACAGTGTCGCATTACCAGATTTAACTGTCGGCTTTAGTTCAACCCAAACGAATATTGCAGAAGACGAAAGTTCAATCACAGTAGATTTAGTGTTTTCACGAGCAGTCGCAGAAGCAGGACAAATTGTGTTAGATGTAACCGAGACGGGTATGGCGTATGGCACAGACTATACCACCTTTCCAGCAGTTTTGAACGGACAAATTACACTCGATGTGGCTGTAGGCGCAAGCGCTGCGGGTGTGACGCTAAACAAAGTAAGAACCAGTTTTGATGGCGAAGAAAATTTACAATTTGCGATTAACTCTTTGCCGACAGGATTATTTACAGGGCAAAATACGGAGATTACCTTAAATTTTACTGAAGTTATTGCCAGTAGTTCCACCTTAGACCCTACGGTAGGAGGTGCTACTCAGCCTAACGCAGTATACGTAGATTTGAGTGCTTCAAAGCAAATTGCAGTTGACCGAGCCAGTTGGGATTTAGGGTTTTACAGTGTGGGTAATGAATTTAGGGTAATCATAAATCCTCATTTAAGTGCTAGTACACAAGCCGTTGATAAAACAGACTTGAATGAAGTGGGCGAACCTGATAGCATTGGCTTTGCAGCAAGCATGTCATTTGCCGCATTTAACCCAGCAGGAGCAGCTTGGATCGACAATCCTTCAGGCGATATTTCACAAACGGCCATTACCGAAATTAGCACGACTGATGCCGATAATAAAGTATATATTTTAGATAGAGGTACGGATGCAGATGGGAATGCCTTAGGCTGGAAGAAAATTCGAATTTTACAATCGGGTGGAAATTATGTATTACAGCATGCAGACATTGCTGCAACGACCTTTACTGAAGTAACGATCAGTAAAGCTAGTGCTTACAATTTCACCTTTTTCAATTTTGAAAATGGTGAAGTCAGTGTAGAACCCAAGAAAGCGCGTTGGGATATCGCCTTTGCTGTACATACGCAGTATTTGAACTTTGGGGGTGGTTTAATCCCTTATTCGTTGAAGGATATGGTATTTCAAAATCGAACAGGAGTAACTTCCATTATGCTAGATGAAGCTACTTATGGTGCGTATGAGAACTTTGTAACCGCAGATGCTGCAGGGATCACCTTAAGCAGCAACCAAATTGAAATTGGTGGTTCTTGGAGAGATGTATTCACAGTTTCCGTGCACGATGATCGCTTCTATTTGGTAAAAGATGGAGATGGAAACTTGTTCAAATTAAAATTTAATCGCATGGCGCTCAGTGGTGAACGAGGGAATCCACAATTTAGCTATGAGTTGTTAGACTAATGAGCTTCAAGCTAAGGAGTTGATTTTGAATTTGATTCATTCTTTAGCAATAAGTAGAAACCACGCACACACACATTGGTAGACCGTTTTCTGAGTTGGGGCTGTTCATGACAGTCCTAACTTCTTTTCCTTCAAAAGTCTTTTTAAATCAGTTTATTGACCAAACGTTCAAGTCTTATGGATCATACTCATGATGATCATCCAACGCTTGTTTTAAGCGAAAATGATTATGGTACACTGTGTAAATGCAAGAGCTGTAAGCAGTATACCTTGGCCTATAAAACCATTGTTATTCCTTTTAATCAAAAGTCTTTTTATGCATTTGAGAAAGTACTAAAATGCTTTAAACCAGCGGACTTTAATATGTATCACCCACAAGGCATGAAAGCCGTGATTCGAAATAACCATTCCGATTTATCCATTGCGTTTACCTACAGCGAAGTACAAGATTTACTAAAGCTCTATCGCGAAGCCAAGCTCATGGATGAAGTATTTGCGATATTGAGCAGTTAAAATAGGCGCTAAAAGTTTAAATCAATTCCTGTAAACTCAAACCTCAATAATTTTTCTTCCTTTTTCATTAATTATAATTTTCTCATGATTGAATAGGGTAACTACAGCAAAACCATTATAGAAAGGTTCTACTGCAAGGTAACGGTCGGAATATATTGCTCGCCCATTTCGATTAATATGAAACCAACCTGTACGGTCTTTAGCAGTTGCAAAACCTTTATGAAACACGCCTAAGTCAACAAACTCCTGATTATGAAGAAGTTTTCCGAAACAGTCAATATGACGATAAAAACCATCATGAGATTTTACACAGGCAACTCTGTCTTTAAAATCTCCTGCATAAATATAGTTTTCAGAATAGATTCTATCTCCATTTAATTTGATATGGAAGTAGTTATTTTGATTATCACTGACTGTACAAAGTTCATCTTGGTAATTACCCACCCAAGCATAATGGTGAGTATATATGGATTTGCCAACTTCATTAATATGAAACCATCCTTGAGATGATATTACTGCTGCTCTTTTGTAATAATAACCAAAAGTTCTTTGGTATCTTTCTGGATAAATGGGTTCACCGTGTATGTTGATGTGATAGGCACCTGTTTGATCAATAACAGGTGCTAAACCAGGTTCATGAAATTTCAATACTTCATCGAATGTTTGAGAGAATATTGGTTGGTCATCAAATGTAAAGTAAGTATTATCGGACGATACTTTAATCTCTTTCCAATTCATAGTTTTTTAAATATTAGTATAGTCTGTAATTGATTGAGTGGTATAGCGTTTTGATATTGAAAACCAACTTGGTTGCAAAGTGCACAATATTCAGCTTTTGAGCGTTCATGGCTTTCACACATTAATTGCATATTTAAAGACAAAAGTGATAAATCAATATCAATAAGGTCTTTGCAATTTTCAATAATATAAATGGTACCTTGTGAAGGTAAAGCTTGATAACATTGAGAAAGAATCAGTAATACCTTCTCACTTTCCCAATCATGAAGTACTCTTGATAAAATAATCGCATTAGCTACTTTGGGAATATGCTCAAGGAAATTTCCACCAATTTTACTAAGTGCTGGATAAGGGCAATTTTGTACAACATCTGGTAAATCGAATAAAATAAAGTTTGTTTCTGTAAACTCCTTTTGGATAAGATGTAAAACTGTCCCATAGCCTCCTCCAACATCCATGATGGAACTATGCTGTGAAAAATCAATGAGATAAGGTAATTTCTTATAGTCATCACGAGCATATTCAGCCATTGCTAAGTGGTAATGATGTAGCTTTTTAGGGTGATGCTTCAAATAATCAAAAAAAGTTTGATTATGAAGGTTTTCAAATGAGCTTTTGCCTGTTTTAATGGTATAATCGAGTGCTTGCCATGCATCCAGATGTTCTTCTGCCCAATTCATACAAGCGTATTTCAAAGATTCTGGGTGTTTTTCTGTAAGTAATCTAGCCTGTTCTGTTAATTGGTATAACCCTTCTTTTTCTGTCAAAAACTGCATTTCTGTTAATGCTTGGAGTAATACAGCTAAGGCAGCTTTATTTAACTTCTTTTTTTGACCTATATCTGCAATTGATTTAGCTCCATCCTCTAAAAAGTCAAATAAGCTCAACTTACAAGCGGCATTTACAGCAAGATAACTCCAATGTGCTGTAAAAAATGCTTTTAATCTATCTTTCAACATCTTCAATTAGGAGTATAGTTTTGAGTTGATCTATTTGTAATTGAGAAAGCCCACAGTTTAGTAAATAGGCATTTATTCCTCCTTCTTCATCAATAATATTTAGCGTGATGTTGATTAAACTCAGCTTAACATCAATTTCACTGGCAAGGTAATCGGCATAAATAGCATCTAGTGGAGTGGCGATCAGTAAGTGTAACAACGTAATGACAATTCCTGTACGATCTTTACCTGCAAAACAATGAATAGCAACAGTACTTTGGGGTGTATTGATAATTGCCTCCACCACTTGTTTAATCTTATCTCTACAAGCTAAGGTGAAGAAACGGTATGCAATTTCCTCATTTGTTCCATACTGATACTGCTCCTTAAACCAATCAGGCTGATTCCAAGGATCAAAAGGAGCGTTCACATAGTTAAACTTCTTGAGTGTATTATTTGAATAAGGATGTTGTTCTATTTCTCGTGAAGCTCGAAGGTCAATGATTGTGGTGATCTGGTGATGTTCCAATAGCTCATCAAATTGTTTCTCATTTTGGAAAAAACTTAATGTAGCAGTACGAAATATTTTTCCATCCCTAATTTTCTGATTGTATTTACTAATATCTCTAAAGTTCCAAAAGTAATCTCGATGGAAAACCCACTCACAAAAATCTTTTAATTCTAAAAGCTGATTTTTGTGTACTAAACCTGCTATAGAAGCATAGAAAAAGTCTAATAAACGTCTTTTTTGTCGATTAGCTTCTGGCAGGTATAATGTACCCTGTAATCCATAAAATAGTTTTAACTGATCTTTATCAAGTAGGGTAGCCAAAAAGTTTTTAGGGAGGAAATTAAATTGAGTTGCTCCTTTAGATAATTGATGAAGCTGAACAACCACATGCAAGGCGATATTATAGAAATAATAAAACTGATAACCATCACTTCGCCTTTGCATATTCGAACAACTTTCAAACTCATAGATGAATTTATCAATTAAGTGATTTACTTGTTCTTGAAGAGTTAGAGCTTCTTTACTTCTTACCAATTGTTGTAAATGGTCTTTGATAGTGGAAGCAGCTGAGTGATATAAAATGCTGTGTGCTACGTCCGTAATTTCTGAGCCTAAATAATTTCGTTTGATTGAGCTTAAATCATAGTGAATCGAAAATTCAAGTTTGGGTTGCAACTTAAAGTAAAAAACTATCTTAGCTCTCAATTCAACAGGATGGATTTGTTTAATCTCATCCTTAAAAGCTTGTTCTAATAAAGTCTGAAATGCTTCTTGATCAAAACCATCATTTACGACCAATTGAATGTCAATATCAGAGTTTGGGTTTGCTGTTTTCCTCCCAAAAGAACCGTATAGAATAGCTGCTTCTAAGTGATCAATTGTTGGGAATAGTGTTTTTAATTTCTCAATGGTGTTTAACTGTTTCATGATCCTGAGGGTTTTCGCATGTTACATGATTTGCAAAGTGGTATTTTTTTGTAATGATGAACCAAGTGTTGGTAAGTATCACTTTTTAGCACTTCTTGAATAGTTGTCGTATTGATATTTCCAAAATCACCTAAAGCTTGTCTAAGCTCATCAGGCGCACAACAAGGGGAAATTTTTCCAGTAGCCGATATCCACAGTTCTTTTTCTAAAAAAGGACATTCATAGTTTTCTGGAACTTCTTTAAGTTCTTGCGCTTGGAGTGGAATGATATTTTCTAAAATAACCTGCTCTCCATTCGGCTTTAAATGGGTTTGTTGTACCTCAATGGCCTGTGCTACATACCTATTCCAATCTACTATGCCTTTAGCATTTGCTTTCATTGAAAGGTCTTTGATCTCATCAAAATGCGCCCAAAGGTGATGGCCTTTTACTCGATCAACTCCTACTTTTGCTGCTAGTTTTATGATATCGGCCAACTCATGCATATTGTTTTGCATAAAAGTAAGCTGAAGTGTCACTCGACAGTAATAACCAGTTTGGACATGATAAGTGTCTCGATAATCAATAAAGGTTTTAAGGTTTTCTAATGTTTTATCGAAATTTAAGCCTTGCATTACTTTGGCACTTGTTGTTGCACTAGCACCATTCCAACTAATTTTAATATCGGTAGTATTGGGTACAATAAGTTTTGCCCAATCTGCAACAGAACGCTTAGGGAAGGTTCCGTTTGTGGTCAGATTAATTTTTATACTGTGTTTTTGGGATAGCTCAAAAATGCCTTCAAACCCTTTATAAAGTAGCGGTTCGCCCATGGTAGAAGGGATAATTTCTTTTACTCCTAGTTTTGCAGCTTCTTCAAAAATTTGTGTTACTGTTTCAAACTTCATTCGTCTACGCTTTACGCCTGTTTCTTGATATAATCGAGGGATGAAGTCACTGTAAGGACTGTGTTCTTCACACATGATGCAACTGAGATTACAATCTTCTGGATTAGTATCAAGCGTAATTCGCCACAATTTTTGAGAAGGGATAAAGCGTTTATAAATGGCTTCTAGTTTTTGACAATGTTCTTGAATGCTAGGCACTTGCCCATCTTGCGTATATAAATATCCTCGCTTTCCAAACTCTTGCATTTTGGAAGGATGTTGTAAGGCAAATGCTAATTGTTCGACTAAAGAGGCTACATCTCGATGTTTGAATAATAAACCATTTACTTGATGGTTCACATATTCCTTCATTCCTCCAAAGTCTGCTGTAATAACAGGGATTTTACAAGCTTGAGCTTCATGAATAACTAAAGGAGAGTTTTCGCCCCAAATAGATGGAACAACAATACAATCTATTTTAGCAAATACCTCATCACTAATTTCTTCGTTGATGTACTCACCTGCAAACTCAATTGGGTTTAGAGAATCTTGAGCCATCAACTTTAAAGCATGTGTACTTTGTCCTTTCGCTCGACCAAAGATGATTAATTTTGCAGGCTGCTTGAGTTGTTTGAACGCCTCTATGAGTAAATTCACACCTTTGGCTGGTATATGAGTGCCAATATAGCCAAAAGTAAAAGGCTTTTGATGTACTGCTTGAGCAGGAGATGTTAAATAATGGGTGGGAAAGCCATAGTCCAAGTAAGTGATTTTATCCTGACTTACTCCAAAATCGTGGATAAAGCGATTTTTCAAATAGTGAGAAGGGGCAATAAATAAATCTACCTTTTGAATAATCGCCTTCGTTTCTTCCATACGTTGCTTTACCCAATTGCTCCAACTATGATGATCAGAAACTGCATGTTGCTCTCGGCCACTGAAATAGACTTGATAACAAGTTGATGCACATTTCTGATCGTCTTGCCCATCACATAGTTTAAAGTTCTGAGGTTTTCCAATACTTCGAGTTAAAAACTGCCCTCTTGGGCACATGAGCCAAAAATCATGTAGGGTAAATACAATAGGGATTTTCAACTGATTCAACTCATCTACTAGTCCTGTAGATAAATGGTTTAAGTGACCGATGTGTGTAATATCAGGTTTGATCTTTTTCACCAATTGAGCAAATGCAGTATCCATTTGTTCATGCCGATACCCATCTTTTCCTTGGGGATTGTTGACGAAATAAAAGTCTAGTTGATCATGTTCCTGATGATGTCGGATAGAAAAATCTACAGCATAAGGATTTTCTTCACGTGTAAAAACCGACACTTGATGAGATTTTGATAATTCATTGCAAATAGATTGGCTATACACCTCTGAACCTGCATTGTAATTTGGCGGGTAGCCATGGATAATTTTTAAGATATGCATAAGGATAAAATTTGAAGGTTAAATTTCTCTTCTGTCATGAATTAGATCATTTGTTATTTATGCAATGATATAATTATATAAATTTATTTCCATATATTACGTGATAATTGCACGTAATATACGTAAAAATAAACCAAATATTATGATATATCAAGAAGAACCATTGGCACGAAGAGATGCTATTGAGCGATTAGAAGGTTATTTAATCAATCCAGGGCGTTTTTCTATTTTAATATTGGGAGCGCATGGAACAGGCAAAACATACTGGTTAAAAACGCTTCAACAACTACATCGGCAAAAAGATTGTCTTGAAGATTGCATTATCATAAATGCAGCCATAGCCAAGCACATGCAGCAAGAATATTGGGAAGAGCAATTCAAAAAGGCGAATGGTAAGCTCTTAGTGATAGAGGATGTTGAAAACTTGAGTCGAGAAACGCAAGAAACTTTATTTGAAGGTCTGTCTACAGGAGAAGGAGGAAAATATGGGTTTGATCAGAAAGTGTATGACATAAGAGTCGCTTTCACCTCATCCAAATCAATAACGGCATTGAGAGATTATGATATTTTATCGAATCGTTTTTTTGATCGAATATCACAGTTTATTGTCACATTTCCCGAATGCCTTACAACAAAAGATGGAATATGGGAAGATTTTAAAAAATCATGGGCAAAGATGTCTTTCCAAGAGGAAAATAAGATTCCTGATCGATTAAAAAATTGGCTAGAAGGCAATACCCATCGGTTTAATGGTAATTTCCGTGATTTAGATAAGATTGCAATTAATTGGCATAATTACAGACTAATTGGAAAAGCTGAGAACGAAATACTAAGATTATTGATCAAGGATTTTGATACAAACCTGCATTATCCTGCACAGGATAATGAATCTGCTGAAGTGTTTATGATCAACAAGGAGGAAGGTTTTGCAGGCAATCTCCAATTATTCAAAAGCCATTATAAAGCTTGGCTAAATAAGCAGTATGGGAGTTACAAAAATAAAGCTGCCATTAAAAAAGCAGGAAGAAGCTCTAGAACAATGGAAAGTTGGTGATAAAACTTACCCTAATATGTAACTTTCTCAATAAGTCTATAACACTTTTAACAAGCTTTCACATCTAGACAAACAAAAACTCTCGCAGGAGCTCTACAAAGTAGAATCTGCGAGAGTGTGAGAGCGGTTTGATTCTCTCCTGAGATGTATAAGCTATTGCATTTCCAAAACAAGTTCACGCTCTTCAACCGTCTCTTGAACTTCAAACTGATTACTAGTATTCTTTGCACCTCCAGCTTTCAAGGCTTTTTCACCAGCGAAGAATGTTTTATGGTCATCACCAAGGTCTGAACCAGCCATTTTTTGGTGTTTCACACAAGCAACACCTTTGCGGATTTCCTGTCTTTGAACTCCTTTTACGTATGCTAACATACCCTCTTCTCCATAGTATCCTGATGTGAGGTCATTCATGTGGAGTGCTGTAGTATGGTAGGTTGGCAGTGTAATCAAGTGGTGGAAAATGCCAGCTTCTCTGGAACCATCCATTTGGAAAGTTTTAATTTTCTGATCCGCACGAAGGCATAACTCAGAACCATCATATTTAGCGTCCATCAAGTTATTTCTGTCATAAGCACTCATGTCTTTTCCTTCTTCAAGCATTTCTTCGTACACTTGATCACGGAAGTTCAATGTCCAGTTGAATGATGGTGAGTTGTTATAAACCAATTTAGCATTTGGTACAATTTCTCTTACTCGATTTACCATATGCGCAATTTGCTTCACATTTGGAGTTGGTGTCTCAATCCATAGCAAGTCTGCACCATTTTGAAGGCTAGTCACACAGTCTAATACTACTCGATCGATATTAGAGCCTTCTTTGAATTTGTATAATCCATTAGGCAATCTTACTGGGCGTACTAGTTTTCCGTTTCTCTTCAACAATACATCGTCTTCTCTCGCTTCAGTGATGTCGATTTCTTCTGCCTCAACAAAAGCTAAGTATTGAGATGCTAAATCTCCTGGCTCTTGGCTTACGGGTAATTTCTGAGTTAAACCAGCTCCTTCAGAGTCTGTTCTTGCTACAATTATTCCATCCACTATGCCTAACTCCAAGAATGCATATCTAATCGCATTGAGCTTCGCGATGAAATCTTCATGCGGAACGGTTACTTTTCCATCTTGATGACCACACTGCTTTGCATCAGAAACCTGATTTTCAATCTGGATGGCACAAGCTCCGGCTTGGATCATTTTCTTCGCTAGCAAGTAAGTGGCTTCCTCGTTACCAAATCCCGCATCAATATCTGCTATAATTGGAACAATATGAGTTTCAAAGTTGTCGATTTGATCTTGTACGTCTTCGCCTGCTTCTAACCTTCTAAATAAGTCATTTAACGCTACTGCATCCGCTTGGCGCAAGAATTCGTAAATCTCTTCGATTAGGCTAGGAACAGCCGTTTTTTCATGCATAGACTGATCAGGAAGCGGCCCGAACTCAGAACGTAATGCAGCAACCATCCAGCCTGAGAGGTATATATATCTTTTGTTTGTGGTTTTGTGATGTTTCTTGATGGCAATCAAGTTTTGTTGGGCGACAAACCCATGCCAAGAACCTAATGATTGCGTATATTTTGATGAATCCGCATCGTATTCTGCCATATCTTTTCTCATGATAGCGGCAGTGTATTTAGCGATATCCAATCCTGTTTTGAAACGATTCTGCATCGCCATTCTAACAGCATTTTCAGGACTGATCGAATTCCAAGTATTTCCGTACTTTGCTTTAAGGCTTCTTACTGCTTCTAGCGCAGAGCTGTAATTACTTCCTGCTAAATTTCTCATAATTTTTGAATTGATTGATTGATAACACTCAATTGGGCAGAGTGCAATGGCAGTTGCTTTCCGCTTTTTTTCTTTTCCAATCTACTGTGTTGAGAAAAGTGTTCAAGTTTAATTTATCTATTGATAAGATGTTTTACATCGTTATCTGATAACAAATGTATGTAAGCGAAAAGTAAAAAACAAGCGAATAAAATATTTTTAGCGAATTTTCGCTAAAAATATTTTATTCGCACTCTAGTAGCTTCTGAGAAGGATATATGGTGTGCATTTCGTTAAATGAAACACGCAGATATAGTAAATGCCCCAAAATACAGGCTTTTCAGTGGCTTGATGACACTTCAAACCTTCCCTTTTACTCCATCATTGTTGATATGATTGGACAAAGAAGAATTAGTAATAATAACTTGATGTTGATCTGTTCTTTCTCTAATTGACTTGAACGATGTTGGAGTATGTTGACTGGAGTTGCTAACTTATACGGGAGGTACAGTTAGGATCATCTATCAAACTTATATAAATAGGCCTATACAAACAATGAAGCGATATATGTCTGATTATTTCTCTAAAATGGCGGATACTTTTCCCTTTTTCTTCTCTTGGAAATAGGTCTTCACGCTAACTTTGTGTAGTTACAAATTCAAACAGCGATGAAAGCTTGGAAGTAAGCCCAAGCAAATTGATTCATTTATTTTTTCTTTCTTTCGGTTATGAAACAATATCAACAACGACTTTTAGGATTACTCATTAGCTTCTTGTTTATAGGTGTAACTAATGCTTTTGGTCAAGCATTTATTACTACTTGGAAGCCTTCTTCTGGTTTTTTACTCATACGAACAGAAAGTGCAAGTGGTACTTATAATTATGATATTACTTGGACGAATCTTTCTAATCCGGGAGTGGGAGATGGATCAGCCACTGGACAAACAGCTGATTTCTTTACTACTGGCCTAACAAATGGTGATATTTATCAAGTAGAGATTACAGGAGACTTCCCCCATCTTCATACAGATGGTTTTGGACATGGTGCTGATATGCTTACTATTGAACAATGGGGAAATATTGAATGGAAGAGCATGGAGGACGCATTTTATGGATGTACAAACATGACCTATAATGCAACAGATATTCCTGATTTATCTAATGTGGAAGATATGAGGCAGATGTTTAGAGGCTGTGAAAAGTTTAATGGTGACATTAGCGGCTGGAATGTCAGCAATGTGACAAATATGAATACACTGTTTACTCAAGCACCACTTTTCAATCAAGATATTAGTGGTTGGGATGTGAGTAATGTGACAACCATGTATGCGATGTTTGCTGCTGCCTCCTCCTTCAATCAAGATATTAGCAGTTGGAATGTCAGTAATGTGACAGCTATGGGAGAGATGTTTAATGGAGCAACAGCTTTCAATCAAGACATTAGCAGCTGGAATGTCAGTAATGTGACAAATATGAGCTTGATGTTTTCTGGAACAACAGCGTTCAACCAAGATATTGGCGGCTGGAATGTCAATAGTGTGACAAATATGAGTCAGATGTTTTTTAATGCTACAGCATTTAATCAAGACATTGGCAATTGGAATGTCGGTAATGTGATCAATATGAGCTTGATGTTTGCTGGAGCAACAGCTTTCAATCAAGACATAGGCAGTTGGGATGTCAGTAATGTTGCTATAACAATTGCGATGTTTCAGAATGCAACGACTTTCAATCAAGACATAAGTGGTTGGAATGTCAGTGGTGTGGATAGTCTATTCGGTATGATTAGTATGTTTGAAGGAGCCATAGCCTTTAATCAAAATTTAGGCTCATGGGATATGTCTAATGTACGCAATGTAGGTAATATGTTCAGAAATTCAGGATTGACTTCAATTAACTACGATGGCTTACTCATTGGTTGGTCATCACAAAGTTTGCAATCTGGGTTATCTTTTGCTGCAACAGGCATTACCTATTGCAATGCATCTACTGAACGTCAAAAAATTATTGATGATTTTAGTTGGTAAATTAGTGATGGAGGACTGGGTTGTGATGTTGTTTGGGATGGTAGTTCTTGGTCGCCTAATGCCCCAACTACAGCATTTAATGCCGTGATTGATGCGCCTTATGATGTAGCCACCCATGGCGATATCACTTCAAATAATTTAACGATTAATGTAGGCGAAACCCTCACGATGGCTTCAGGAAACATCAATTTAACAGGATACTTTGAAAATAATGGCAATGCGTTTGCACAAACTGGGGGTACAGTTACTTTCAACGGTTCTTCTGCTCAAACTATTGAAGGAACAAACTCCTTCCATCAGCTAACCATTAATAATGCGAGTGGCGTGACACTCAATTCTGCAACGAGTGTAACTGGCGTATTAACATTAACGGCTGGCACGTTAGCCTCAGGAGGAAACTTGACCCTTGCCTCTACCAGTGTGGTGGCAGGAGGTACTGCCACTGTAGATTTTTCGGGTAGTGGATCAATTTCTGGTAATGTGACGCAACAGCGTTTTTTAGATGGTGCTACTCAAAACGGTTGGCGTTATGTAGCTACAGGAGTAGCTGGACAAACTTTGGCGGCTATAGATGATGATATTGCCTTAACGCAACTAGGAAGTGTATTCAGTCCAGGAACCAATGAAAGTATCTACACCAATTTTTATAATCCACATCCTAATCTATTTTATTATGACCAAAGTCTTGTAAAAAGTGGGACAATCAGCGCTGGGCATTTAAACGGGCAATCCTTTGATAATGCTGAGATTGGTTGGGAAATCCCTGCTGCTACATCTGATGTTTTTAATTCAGGTTCTGGTGTTGCCTTGCAAGTTAGTGCATCTGATGTAACCCTTGACTTTACGGGAACATTGCAGCACACAGATGTTGTTTTATCGCTCGCACATGGCGGTCAAACCAACTCAGGCTGGCATTTAATAGGAAACCCTTTTGCCGCCACCCTAGATTGGAATGCCGTATACGATGATGCAGGCAACTCAGGTGTAGACCCTACTGCCTATGTATTTGATGCCACAACCGATTATTCAGGGACTTACTCGGGTTATAATGCTGCTACAAATGCTAGTGTAAATGGAGGCTCAAAAGATATCGCCTCTGGGCAAGGTTTTTTTATTCAGACAACATCGGGGATGACAGGGGATGTAACCTTGAAAACATCCCATACTTCAAGTACAGATGTTCAGTTTTATAGAATTCATGAAAGGGCTGAATGGCAAGGTGAACTGCGGCTCAAATTAGCGGATGAGCAAGGCCATGAAGATGAACTGTTGTTGTATTTGATTGATGATGCACAAGAAGGGCAAGACCTTGGAGATGCCAAGAAGTTTTTTGGAACGGCTCATGGTTTACCAGAAATTGCCAGCAAAGCTTTTGATTTTCCTCTCATGATGGATTGTCGTGCTCCGCTGGAAAATGAGGAAACGGAATCTTTTCAGTTAGCGCTAAAGGGAGGCGCAACAGGAACATTCACGCTCAAAATAACAACCATAGCTCAATTTGAGCTAGGAACCGAAATTTTTCTTGAAGATAGACTAACCCAGCAAATGATAGCCCTACAAGAAGGGATGGAATATGATATTGAGATAGCCAACGCCCATGAAATCATTGATGATCTCTTTTGGATTCACATGAGGCTTAATCGGGTAACGAGCATGCAGGATGATTTCGTTAGTCATGGCGTTTCCTTATTTTTACAAAATAAGCAAGTACATATTCAATTTGCAGACGCTTCAGTAGCGAAATCGAAAGTCGCTATTTATGATTTGATGGGAAGAGTGATTTACCAACAAACAAATGTCACTGAGCTAAACCTATCCTTTCCTATTGATCGAAGTGGCGTATATGTGGTGAAAGTTGAGAATCAGCATGGAGCGATTTCTCAAAAAGTTATCATTGAATAGTAGCAACCATTAATGAGCGGTGGGATTACCATCTGCATTGCAGCACCTGTTCCGCAATTGGCTTTTGGTGATAAAGTTGGGGGTAATGATTGGGTTTGTTAGTTCTTCTGCCATAATGCTAAGGTTCTCTCCTAATTGCTAAACAAAATCACTTTTATTCTGTTGAGAATCTCAATCATCTGCATAAAAAAATGCTCATTCTGAAAGGTTTGAGCATTTTTATTTTTTTAGTGACCTCCGCAGGATTATAGTTAGTATTGATTATCAGTTCATTATGAAATACTGTGAAACTATTGAGGAACTTTTCAAGTGAAAAGTATTTTTTCTACTTTTTCCTTATTTTATTCATCAACGCCTTCAATTCTTCCGATGTTGGAATCTTACCCTTCAAGTTTTCAGGTAATTGATGCGTTAATTTGTATTCGGATACCCCTATAGGTTTGTTGGTGTTTCGCAAAGCATATTCTACCTCAATATCATCTTTTTCAGGACAAAGGATAATCCCAATAGTTGGGTTATCATCGTCTTGTTTTAT